>CAMLIF010000006.1 GCA_946479985.1 uncultured Flavobacteriales bacterium | reverse complement strand
CGTCGTCCCCGGATATAAGTACCTAAGGGCGCACCACAACAAAAATTTCATGGAAATTTTACGTGATTTATCTCAAAATCCGGGAGTGAAGAATATTCGCTCTAGTTATTTTGGGACTTTAGAAGATTTCAACCGTCGAAAGGAAGAAAATCAATACCCGCTTGTACTGAAAAGTGCCTTCGGGGCAACTGGAAAAACCGTCACTTTATTAAATGACTCTGAGGATGCCACGAAGAAAGTGAAAAAATTCTCCCGCAGTTTTAACTGGAAGTTTGAGATCTGGGATCGCATGCGTGCTTTGAAACATAAGGGGTACATCAAAGAATCAAAATTTAGAAGAAAATTTATTACTCAAAATTTAATTGCCGGAATGGATAGAGATTGGAAGATATTAGTTTTCGGAGAAAAATTTTATGTATTGGAACGTAAAACAAGAAAGAATGATTTCAGGGCAAGTGGAAGCGGACTAATAAGTTACACAAAAGATCTGCCAGTAGGGATGCTTGATTATGCGAAGCAGTTCAGTGATGAACAAAGCCTTCCATTTATTGGAATGGATGTTGCGTACAACGGAAAAGAGTTTTCACTTATCGAATTTCAGGCCTTGTATTTTGGTACCCATACATTGGATACTTCACCGTATTATTTCCAAAAAAACGAAGAAGGAAATTGGGAATGTATTGAAAAAACATCCGTATTGGAAGTTGAAGTTGCGGAAGCAATTCATGCATATATAAACAAACAGTTCTAAATGGAAGCTAAGAAAAAATTGTTGATTCTGAATATCCCCCCTCCCTATGGTGGCGGTGAAATTCGGGCTAAATTATTGTTTGATTTTTTCTCCGGAAATGAGGGTTATCATCTCATTACTAATTCCAATGAAAATAAAAATAAAAGCAACCAGGGTAAAGTCTCCTTTAAAAATATCTGGATCAATGTAGCATATGGCTTTAAAAACAGCAAGGCGATATGGAGACATAGACCCGGAGTTGTTTATATCTCAATTCCGAAAGACTTTTTCCCTTTGCTGAAGATTGTGCCCGTATTGCTCATGACCAAAATGCGTGGAGCAAAACTCATTGGTGAGTTGGCAGGAAGAAATTTTTACTTTTTGGAAAAGAACGGATACAAATATAAAATTGGACGTTACCTTCTTAAAAAATTTGATTCGATTAGGGTGTTGGGTAATTCAGTTCTTGAAACTTTGAATAGCCATGGCCTAAAAAAATGTGTGGTGATTGACAATGGAATTGAAATGGGAATGGGGCTCGTGAGGACTTCAAAAAAGATTCCATCATCCGGATTACCAGTTCAGCTTCTGTTTATTGGAGCATTGAGCCAGCAAAAAGGGATTTTTGTAACACTGGAAATAATAAAAGAACTTGTTGCTAAAGACATAAATTTTCAATACCATATTGTTGGTGAATGGAGATCAGAAAAAGACAAAAATGAGGCATTAAGCTACCTTAGAAAGCACAATTTAGAATCAAAAATTGTCTTTCACGGGATTCTTTTACGTGAGAAAAAATGGCAACTATTAAATAGTTCAGACATTTTTGTGTTTCCGTCCTTTAACGAGGGACAACCGTTGGTTGTGATTGAAGCGATGGCATTCGGATTGCCCGTGGTATCATCATCAGTCGGTGCAATTCCTGACACTATGGAAGAAGGTGTGAACGGATTTATGATAAAAAGCAATGAGTCAACCGAATTTGTCGAAAAGATTTTATCTATCATTAAAAATCCCGAATTATTTGCTTCCATTTCTGAAATGAACTTGAAAACGTACGAAAAGAGATATACAAGTGCTCAATATTGTCAAAACATTCAGAATTGGGTTGAAAACCAAGCTGTTTAAGAGTATAAAATTATGGAACAACTTACACAGAAATTAGGATCAGGCGACATGGTTATTCAGGAGTTGCCATACCCTCAATCAGGTAAAGGAATGATCATTGTGAAAAATCACTATTCGATCATTAGCGCCGGAACAGAAGGGTCTACCGTGTCTGCGGCGAGAAAGAGCCTCATAGGAAAAGCAAAAGAAAGGCCACAACAGGTGAAGCAGGTATTGGATACCTTGAGAAAACAAGGTCCTATCCAAACGTACCGGGCGGTCATGAAAAAACTGGACGCCTACTCTCCTTTGGGGTATAGCTGTGCAGGAGAGGTCATCGAAGTTGGTGAGGGTGTAACAGAATTTCAAGTTGGTGATCTTGTGGCTTGCGCAGGTGCCGGTTATGCGAATCACGCCGAAATTGTAGCTGTTCCGACCAATTTATCTGTGAAATTAACACCGGAAGCGAATCTAAAACATGCAGCATATAATACTTTGGGAGCGATCGCTATGCAGGGAGTTCGTCAGGCTGACTTGCGCCTGGGTGAAACCTGTGCTGTGATTGGATTGGGATTACTGGGACAATTGACCTGTTTAATCTTGAAAGCTTCAGGGGTGAATGTCATTGCAATTGATGTTTCTGAAGCGGCAGTTGAAATCGTCCTAAAAAACAAGGTTGCTGATGAAGCCCACGTAAGAGATACGCCCGGTTTAGCGGAAAAAATAATCTTGGCGACAGGTGGAAATGGTGTTGATGCAGTAATCATCGCAGCCGCTACTTCCAGTCTGGATCCGATTAATTATGCAGGCGAAATTGCTCGTAAAAAAGGGAAAGTTGTAGTTCTGGGAGCTGTCCCAACGGGATTTGACCGAGATCCTTTTTGGTATCGAAAAGAACTGGAACTAAAAATGGCCTGCTCATACGGACCGGGACGTTATGATCTGAATTACGAAGAAAAAGGCATTGACTATCCGTTTGCTTATGTAAGGTGGACAGAAAAAAGGAACATGGAAGCCTTTCAACAACTGATACAGAAAGGGATCATTAACATTGATTACATTACAACTCATGAATTTCCCTTTGATGATGCCAAAAAGGCTTTTGATATGGTTGTCTCCAAATCAGAGCCTTTTATTGGAATAGCTTTAAAATACGATTCTAAGAAAGAACACAATCGCTCTAAGATAGGGGTCACACCACTGTCCGGAGAAGGAAAATTGAATATTTCATTTATAGGGGCGGGAAGCTATGCACAGGGAAATCTTCTACCCAATATTCCCGCAGATCCACGCATTCGAAGAGTTGGTGTTCTAACAAATACCGGAACAACCTCAAAAAGAGTAGCTGAGAAATACCGCTTCTCCTTCTGTGCTTCCGGAGAAGACGATGTTTTTGATGAAAACACGAATACCATTTTTGTTGCCACCAGGCATGACTCACACGCAAAGTATGTATTAAAAGGTCTTCAGTCAGGGAAAAATGTCTTCGTCGAAAAACCAATTTGCCTTACAGAAGAGGAACTAACAGAAATTGAAAAGGCGCATAAAGAAAGTGGGAAGTCTGTGATGATTGGCTTTAACAGAAGATTTTCACCACTTGTCCAGCAAATGAAGAAAAAAATTGGTTCTGGTGCCATGTCCATGATTTATAGAGTCAACGCAGGAAGCATACCTAAAGATTCATGGATCCAGGATCTGGAAATCGGAGGAGGTCGGATTATAGGGGAAGCATGTCATTTTATTGATCTGTTGACTTTTATCAACGGAAGTATTCCAAAAGCAATATCTGCAATTGCTCTGCCGGATCCGAACGGATTGAATGATACGGTAACAATATCCATTCAATTTGAGAACGGTTCCATTGGAACAGTGGCTTATTTTTCAAATGGTTCGAAAGAGCTCCCAAAGGAGTATCTCGAGGTATACCATGCGGGAAGTACAGCTGTTATCAAAGACTTTAAAGAAGTGATGTTCTATGGTAAGGGAAGACCGCAGAAAAAGAGATTGTTCAATCAGAATAAGGGACAAAAGGAAATGGTTGAGGTTTTCTTAAACGATCTGCTGGAAGGTAAAACGACTATTCCGGCTGAAGAGATTTTTGCTGTTACCCAATCTACTTTTTTGGTGCTGAAATCGATTCAAAACAAAGGAGCTGTATATGAACTCTAGTGTCGAAAATTCATTTCGATTGCTCAAACGGTACTGTGAAACAGAGCAATTCAAAGGTTGGGACCCATACGACGGGCTCAATTCAAAGATCTTTAAAGTGCTTCCTTTCAAGCATTGGGATCTTGCACGTTTGGCCTGGATCCAAGGTTTCAAACGAAGTCCGATTAATTTTCGGCGTTTGTTGTTGGTGCCGAAAGAGCATAATGCCAAAGGCATAGGACTTTTTCTTTCAGGATATTGCAATCTGTATAAATTGGCATCGAAAGGGGATCATACCTTTGGTACCCCGGACGAAATCAAAACGAAAATCAATGAGTTGTCGGAGTTATTGATAACGATGAGTAACAAAGGTTATTCCGGGGCATGTTGGGGATATAACTTCGATTGGCAGGCAAGGCGATTATTTCTGTTCCCGAAAAACACTCCTACAGTTGTTGCAACGACGTTTTGCGCATCAGCACTGTTTGAGGCTTATGAAGTCACCGGTAACGAGCAGTATTTGAATACAGCACTTTCTTCTGCCAATTTCATATTGAATGATTTGAACAGAACTCCTGGCGAGAAAGGCTTTATACTGTCTTACAGTCCATTAAAGGGAAACGATACTGTTTACAATGCATCCTTATTAGGAGCTAAGTTGTTGAGCATTTGTTACTCCTACCAGAAGAATGAAGAATATAGAAAAGCAGCAAAGGAAATTGTTGAAGCTGCATGTGCAGGACAGGCAGAAGATGGTTCCTGGGTCTATGGATTATTGCCTGTCCAATCGTGGATTGACAGTTTTCATACGGGATATAACCTGGATGCAATTGCACATTATTCAAAAAATTTTCAGGATCATGATTATCATGTTAATATGGAGAAGGGAATGGATTATTATCTGACTAACTTCTTCCTGGAAGATGGAACTCCAAAGTATTACCATAATAAAACATACCCGATAGACATCCATTGCCCCGGTCAACTTTTCGTGACTTTGCATGCATTGCAATCCTGGCCCAAGCATGCAGAACTCGCCGATCGGGTTCTGAAATGGACATTGGAGCATCTGTTTAATAAAAAGGGATATTTCTATTATCAGCTGAAGGAAGGAATAAGTTCAAAAATCCCGTATATGCGTTGGAGCAATGCTTTTATGTTCAATTCACTCTCTGTTTACCTGCTAAACAATACAAAAGATGGAAAGTAGATTAGCCAATAATGTGCGTTGTTTCGCTCCTGCTTCACGAAAGGAATTAATGGAGTATGCTTTTGAGCAGCGATCTATTTTGGTTGCCGTGAATGCAGAAAAAATTCTTCATGCTACAGATGAGTCCCGCAATATTATCAATCGAAACATTGGTTATCCCGATGGGATTGGTGCCGTTTGGGCCTTAAAGAAAAAGGGATGTTCACAAGTAGTAAAAATCCCAGGTTGTGAATTGTGGCTGGATATCGTAAAAGAATACCATCCAACTAAAAGTTTTTACCTTCTGGGCGGAACAGATGAGGTTATCCGGGAAACAGTTGATCGATTAAGGAAAGAATTCTCCGGAATTACTATTCTGAACTATAGAAACGGGTATTTATCGGATGACGAACGGAAGGACCTGGTATTGGATATTGCTGAAAAAAAACCGGACATTGTCTTTGTTGCCATGGGATCACCCAAGCAGGAATTGTTGATGGAGGAGATGTATCGTAATCACCCTGCCGTGTACCAGGGATTGGGTGGGAGTTTTGATGTATACACCGGGAAAGTACAACGAGCGCCAAAATGGTGGGTGAAAAATAACCTCGAATGGGCATATCGTTTAGTTAAGCAGCCTTCCCGTATTAAGCGACAAATTCATTTGGTGCGTTTTTATATTTTACTCAAATTAAATCGTTTGTAGCATGCACATTACTTTAATTGCCGGTGCAAGACCAAATTTTATGAAAATCGCACCGATTATTCATGCACTACACAAGGCCCAGGCCGCAGGGAGTTTATTGCGTTATAGTTTAGTTCATACAGGTCAACATTATGATGAGAAGATGTCCGGACAATTTTTCGCCGAATTGGAAATTCCACACCCAAATGCAAATCTTGAAGCAGGTGGAGGGACTCAAGCTGAACAAACAGCTGCAATCATGGTTCGTTTCGAGAAATATCTTGAAACGAATCCTTCTGATCTGGTATTAGTTGTTGGAGATGTAACATCTACAATGGCTTGTGCAATAGTTGCGCAAAAACTTAAAACGCGTGTTGCGCACGTTGAGGGGGGGATACGTTCAAATGACTGGAGTATGCCTGAAGAAATCAACCGATTGGTTACAGATGCAATTACAGATTATTTTTTTACAACCTCTGAGGTGGCAAATGATAATTTAAAAAACTCTGGTGTTGGTGATGAGCGTATTTTCTTTGTTGGCAATACGATGATTGATACACTCCTCAAGCAAATGTCTCGTTTTAAGAAACCCTCATTGTGGGATGAGTTTTCATTAGAAGAGAAGAAGTATATTATGCTCACTCTTCACAGGCCATCCAATGTAGACGAACATTCAAAATTGGAGGATCTCCTCCATGAAATTATGATGAATTCAGAAGATTATGAAGTGATTTTTCCCGTGCATCCACGTACTGCCAAAATTATTCAGCAATTAGGTGTAAAACATCCTCGTTTAAAAATGATTGATCCGTTAGGATATCTGGAGTTTAATTATTTGGTTCAGCATAGCAAGCTTGTAATTACGGATTCAGGGGGAATTACGGAAGAAACTACGGTAATGAATGTTCCGTGTATTACACTTCGTAACAATACGGAGCGACCTGAAACAGTTACGATGGGAACCAATGAATTGATCGGCACAGATCCGAAAGCGATTAAACCGGCATTGATAAAATGCCTTGCCGGAAATTGGAAAACCGGTTGTATACCACCGTTATGGGATGGAATGGCTGCTAAACGTATCATAGATGTTTTAGATAGTTCACAGTTGAATCGAAAAAATGAGTAGTAATGAACTTTTCTTCTGGCAATTTGTATGAGTCCTGGCCTATTTGGAATAGAATATTATTTTGTCCGTTGGATTCCTATACAGAGATTCGTTAAAATTATTAATTTTGGCACAAAAATTGTCAGCCGGATCGGGTTCGAAGGAAATTGATCTGAGTGATACCGCTATAAAATCAAAACCTACTGTACAAAGTTTCCATTTTGGAGCGAATAACTATTAAGTTATATGAAAATTTGTTAAAAAAAAGAAATTTTTGTTATGAAATACCACCCAATGGTCGTAATTTACGCTTTATATCCACTATTTAACTGAATAATATGCAAAACGTTTTCCTTCAAGGCGTCATTGCGCTTTCAACAGCTCTTCTTGGAACAGCTTATTTGTTGCCGAAAATTATTTCGATCGTACGTTTCAAACATTTGATGGACGATCCAAATGAACGAAGCTCTCACAAAGAAGCTACTCCCGGGCTTGGCGGCATGGCCTTTTACATCATTTTAGTGATTTCACTATACTTTAACAACTCGTACGATTCCCATGGTGTTTCTACTTGTTGGTATCCGTCGTTGATTATCCTGTTTTTTTTAGGACTGAAAGACGATCTTGTAGTTTTGGCTCCCTCAACTAAGTTGCTTGGGCAGATAGTAGCATGTTCCTTTATAGTTGTGAATCCGCAATTTCAGATTACTGATTTACACGGTTTTTGCGGCATCGGTGAAATTCCACTTTGGCTGGGAATTGGTATAGCCATGATTTTAATGCTTATCGTCATTAATTCGTTCAATCTAATCGACGGGATTGATGGCCTGGCTGCGCTTATCGGGATTGTTGCATTTTCCGGCTTTGCCTTTGTGTTCTTTTTCGCAGAACGCCAGTTTATGGCGCTTACCTGCCTGGTGATGGTAGGAATTCTAATTGGTTTTCTGTTCTTTAACTTATCAGCCAGGAACAAAATTTTTATGGGCGATACCGGTTCCATGTTAATTGGGTTAATGCTTGGTATCATGGCGGTTCGTTTTTTATCCCTGAATACTCCTTCGTTAAATAAATTACCGTTTAATGCTATAGATATTCCGATTATTATTGTGTCGTTCTTGATTATTCCACTCTTTGATACAGCGCGTGTTTTTGCAATACGTTTTGTGAACAGAAAAGGGATTTTTACTCCCGACAGGAACCATTTGCACCACGTAATAGTTGACAGTTATAATTTGCCGCATGCAAAAGCCAGTATGTTTGTAGCAATTTTTAATATTCTCTGTGTTGGGATAATTTCTGTAGTAATTAAAATAACCAATATGTACGTGTCGTTGCTTATTATATTTCTCTTGTTTGCAAGTGTCTCCTTTTACCTTTACCAGCTGAAGCGTTCAAGAGCATTTACAGTTGCAAAAAGAAGATTAAGACTTTTAAAAGAAGATGGTGGTAACCCTTTGTACGAATAAGCGTATAAGAGGAGTCAGATTTTGACAACGAACATATTGTGGCTAATTTATTGATATAGCGGAATGCTAAAATTTTGTATTTGTTTCTTTCCTGTCCTTTTGTTGTTAGGAGCGCCTTTAACAAGTTGCAAGACGCAGGAGAAGATGGTTTATTTTCAGGATTCTGAAAAAGATTCGGTGGTTGTTTCGGCTGCCAGTTTTACTCCTGAATTCAGGGTTGATGATTTTATTTCTGTTATTATTACAGCCGAAGACCCGGAAGCTGCAGCTGTATTTAATCTTCCTGCAGCGCAGGCCCTTAATCAAGGTTATACTAGCGGTAATCCGGCTCCGTACGGATATTTAGTGAACGCGAATGGCGAGATCAGTCTTCCTGTTTTGGGAAATATTGCTGTCGCAGGCAAGAACCGTATGCAATTGGAAGAGGAAATAAAGCTAAAGCTGCAGGATCAGTTGAAAAACCCAACCGTACAAATCCAGATTCTGAATTTTAAGGTTACGGTTCTTGGCGATGTTAAAACTCCAGGAAGTTTCAAAATTCCTAATGAACGTATTACCATTCTGGAGGCCATTGGCCTGGCTGGTGATCTGCGTATGTCGGGAGTACGGCAAAATGTACTTGTGATCCGTGATTCCGTAGGTGTAAAGAAAGAGTATAGAATCGATTTAACCTCTAAAGAAGTGTTTTCTTCACCTGCTTATTACCTCCAGCAAAATGATGTGGTTTATGTACAACCGAATGCTGCAGCCCGGTCTGAAGGAACCGTTTGGAGAACAACAGGTGCTATTTTTATATCACTGACTTCTCTTGTTGTGACTACAGTTACCCTTATTACGCGATAAATGAAACAGGAAGAATTAGTTTTTCGATCGGATGACAACGATGAGACATCTGTATCATTCCGTGAATTTGTACAGAAATACATGCATCATTGGCGATGGATTGTTGTTTCCATAGTAGTATGCCTTGTTATTAGCTGGTTGTACGCTCGGTATATCACACCGCAATATGAGAGTTCGGCAACTGTTCTGATTGAAGAGGAAAACCCGGGATCAGCTTCTGAAGAATTAGGAATGCTGAAAGATCTCGGGCTTTCCAGTGGAGGTGGCGTGCTTGAAGATGAAATGGAATTGTACAAATCACGTTCTCTCATGGAACGGGTTGTTAGTGATCTTCGTTTGAACTGGAAGTTTGAGAATTTAGGCACAAAAACAGGGTTTGTTCGTTCGGAACTCTATAACAACTGCCCTGTAAGGGTTCGTGCAGTTAATGCAGACAGTACTTTTTTCCACAAAAGGTATGAATTTAATGTAACACTTTCTTCCGCGGAAAAGTATACTATATCTGAAGGGGTGGGGCTTGTGGGCTCATTCAACTATGGTGCAGTCATTAATTCGCCAATTGGAAAGTTTATCGTAGAGAAATCACCTGAGTTTTCCAGATGGTGGGTCGGAAAATCTATTCGTATTAGTTTATTGCCAATTGATTTGGTTGCCGGCGACCTAAGAAACCATTTGACGGTAGAAGCCGTTAGTAAGGATGCAAATATGCTCGAACTTAAGATAGGCGGACATAATGTACAGAAGAACAACGCCATTTTAAACCGGTTGATAGCGGTTCACCAGGAGAACGCCATCAGTAATAAGAATGCGGTAGTTCAAAACACAACTGCTTTTATCAACGAACGGATGAAATTCATTGCTGCTGAATTAACGGATGTTGAGAAGCAGGGTGAAAGCTATAAATCGGAACATCATTTGGTTGATGTAACTTCTGATGCGGCGGCATACCTTGGGAAAGAAGGGGAAATAGAGAAAAAAGTGGTAGAAACCAGCATAGAGATGAACCTGGCTGATTTTATGAATAAGGTTATCAGTGAACAAAACGGGTATGAACAGCTTTTACCTGCAAATCTCGGTTTTAAGGATCCTTCTGTTACGCAAATGACTACTCAGTACAATACGCTGGTTTTAGAAAGAAATCGATTACGGGAAACAAGCGGCGAAAAACATCCCGGTGTTGCACGCGTTGAATCGCAGTTGGCCAGTTTACGCGGATCGTTGGAAACCAGTCTTCGAAACATGCGTAATTCTTCTCAAATGCAGTTGAATAAACTGAAAAGCGAAGAAGCGCTTTATCAATCAAAGATTTCGGATATTCCTTTGTTTGAAAGAGAATATCGTGATATTCTCCGTCAGCAGCAAATTAAAGAAAGTCTGTACCTCTTCCTGCTCCAAAAGAGAGAGCAAAACGAGATTTCTCTTGCCGCAACAGTTGCCAATACAAGAATAATTGATACGGCTTATAGCAGCGGAGTACCGGTTTCACCGAAGAAATCGGTCATATATCTCATTGCATTTTTCCTGGGAATAATTATCCCGATTTCCATTATTTATGCAAAAGACTTGTTTGATAACAAGATCAAATCGGGTGCTGATTTCGAGAAAACCGGTTTAACTGTTTTAGGTGAGATTCCCGAAACGAAGAAAACGGATGAATTACTGATTCCGAACTATCCGCAATCGGGTATTGCTGAATCGTTCAGGGCACTGAGAGCCAATCTGTCGTTTATTTTCCCGAAAAACAGAACTGATGCTAAAGTCATTAGTGTTACCTCCAGTATAGGAGGAGAAGGAAAATCATCTTCATCAGTGAACCTGGCGTTTATTTATGCGGCAAGCGGTAAGAAAGTAATGCTTATTGTAACGGATCTCCGAAAACCGAAAGTTCATGATATTCTTGATATCAAAAGTAAATACGGGTTGTCTAATTACCTGGCAAATAATGAATTGACAGCTGACGATATTGTTGTTGGGCGAACTATGGGTTCTTATTCGATCGACGTAATTACAGCTGGTGACATTCCTCCTAACCCAAGTGAGTTGTTAATGAGCGAACGGTTTGATGAACTGATGGGTGAACTTCGTAAAACATACGATTATATCATTTTTGATAATGCTCCGGTTGGTTTGGTTGCTGATGCGCTTACCACAAACCGGTTTGCAGATGTCACGCTTTACCTGGTTCGTTCGGGCTTTGTTGAGAAGGACTTCCTCCATGAAATTGCAGACATGCAAAAGAAGAAGAAGCTCAAGAATATGTATATCCTTATGAATGCTGTAAGTAAACAGAATACGTCTTATACTTACGGATATGGTGAAGCATTTGAGAAAAAGACATGGTGGAAACGAATGCTTTTCATAAAGTAGCCGGATCTTCGTACGATTATCCTTTAGTCAACCATTTCGCCAGGATTTTTTTTAAATCCGGTTTGCATTCGTCAAAATCGCCGGGAGTTTTAAAGGTAATAACGGCTCTGTCGTACGATTTCCATTCCAGCAACGGGCTTTCATCGGAGATCAGTGGTTTGTCTAACAAGAGTTTTTTTGCACCGCAGTGTAAAATAATCTGAATTAATTTCGTTGATTGAACACGCAGTGTTATTCTGTCCTCATGCCGGAATACAAAGTTGGGCCCGTTCCATTTAATGGTTTCCATAAGTTCAGGATCCATATCCAGTATGAATTCGCGCAGTTCAGTGATTGTGTTTTCCATTGGATGCCGGATTGTTGCAACCAACATACTCACTTCCGGATTCAGATTTAAACTCATATTTTTTCTTTCAGATAAATAATAGCATCAGCCGTAAATAAAATGGTTTCCAGTCCCGTCCATTGATCTTTTGTAGGAGCAATAACTGCAACGTTTTCTCCGTAGCGTGTAATGGTTGCAACCTGCAGGTATCTTGAAAAGATAGGAGTATAACTCATGTCAGCGTGAACAATCCGGATTCCCTTAGAATCGAAAGTAAGTAAACTAGGTTCGAAATAACTTCCTTCATGAAAATTGATGATGTATTTCTTTGCATCAATACGGTTCAAACTATTGGCGTTTCCGCTTCCAATGATTACCATTTGCTGAGGCACACCATAATAAACACGGTCTCCGTCTTCAACACAAATTACAGAATCTTTGCCCTTGATTCCGTGCAGGTAGTTTCCACTGATTTTTAATTTTGAAGATTCACGGATTTGAGCCCGGGTTACAAAACTAATTACAATGGTTTCTATTGAAATTCCCTTTTCATCAATCACGTATGTTGCTCCGCTATTTGCATCTTTGTATCTGCCAAAGCAGCTTTCATCACACACAGAAGTGGAGGTAGAACCGGATGGCTGAGGATCGGAAAATTGTATCATTTTTTGAGCATTCGCAAAAAACGAATAAAAAAATGCGATAACTAAAAGAACTTTTTTCATAACTTATATTAGAAAACGGAAAAATATGCAAAAACGCTGGTTTATTAAAACATCACCCGAATCTAGTCAAATCGAACAGATCCAACAAGAACTTAAAATCAGCGACCTCATGTCAGCCATGCTTTTGCAGAAAGGTCTTACAACTGCTGCCGAAATTCGTTCATATTTTAATCCGGAAATCTCAGGGCTTCACGATCCTTTTCTGATGTTGAACATGAAAACGGCGGTTGAACGTTTGGTTACAGCCATCGACGAGAATGAAAAAATCATGGTTTACGGAGATTATGATGTGGATGGAACAACCTCCGTAGCATTAATGTATAGTGTTTTGGGTGAATTTGCGGATGTTGCCTATTACATTCCTGACAGATATGACGAAGGTTACGGTTTGTCGCGGCAAGGTGTTGAACATGCTGCAAGTTTGGGAATCAATTTACTAATTACACTCGATTGCGGAATCAAAGAAGTTGCCAATATTGCCTATGCAAGAGACTTAGGCTTGGATGTAATTGTGTGTGATCATCATACTCCAGGTGAAATACTTCCGGATGCAATTATTTTGGATCCGAAACAAGTAGACTGCGGCTACCCATATAAAGATTTGTGCGGATGCGGGGTTGGGTATAAACTCCTCGAAGGTTTATTTGAATCGAAGCAATGGGGGCGTGAGAAATTACTTCCTTATTTAGATCTGGTGATGATTGCCATTGGAGCGGATATTGTGCCGGTTACAGGCGAGAACAGGGCAATTTGTAAATATGGATTGAAACTGATGAATGAAAATCCGCGCGTTGGAATTGAAGCGTTGGTTGAAGTGGCCGGGAAATCATTTCCGTTAACGCTGACTTCTGTTGTTTTTACGATTGCTCCGCGTATTAATGCAGCCGGTAGACTGAAAACAGGATGCCGGTCGGTAGAGCTTCTGATCGTCGATAATAAAAAACTGGCAAAAGAGATTTCAGAGGAAATAGACAATTACAACAAAGAACGCCGCGAGCTGGATTCTACAATTACTCAGGAAGCTTTGGAACTGGTAACCGGCGAACTGGATTTTGAAACCAAAAAATCGACGGTGGTTTACAAAGAAGACTGGCATAAAGGCGTTGTGGGAATTGTCGCTTCCCGTTTAATTGAGCATCATTACCGCCCAACGATCGTGCTGACCGAAAGCCATGGGAAAATTACCGGAAGTGCACGTACAGCCGGTGATTTCAACGTCTACGAGGCCATTTTGGCTTGTGAACATTTGTTGGAAAAATTTGGCGGGCATCAGCATGCAGCGGGCCTGACGTTAGATCCTGCTAATTTACCTGCGTTCAGAGATGCTTTCGAGAAGGAAGTTTCTGAGCGTATGACACGTGATTTTGAAGTGGAAGAACTAATCATAGATCACGAAGTTGCTTTTTCCGATTTGTTCCTAGCAGGGGAATCCATTTTCCAGGTTCCGAGAATTGTCAAGATGCAGGATCAGATGGAACCTTTTGGTCCGCAAAATCAGCAGCCGGTTTTTATCATTAAGTCGGTTTATGCTAAATCATATCGAATTCTGAAGGAAGCACACCTGAAAGTAGATCTCATAGATACACGTTCCGGCATTTCCATTTCAGGAATTGGCTTCAATATGGCCGACAAAGAACATCTGGTAGCCGAAGGTTGCGCGTTCGATTGTGTTTTTACGCTGGAGACAAATACCTGGAATGACAGGACTACGCTGCAATTACAGGTGAGAGATATTCGGGAAACGGTTTAGAGAATTGAAAATTGAAAGCGAGCCGAATTTCTGAAAATCGTTAATCTGTGAAAAACTCAACGCCGTTTTCACCTACAAATACTGTTTGACCAGTTTGATTGGTTACCTGGAAAAGTTCAAATGGGCCGACAGATTCGTATTCGTATTTACTGATAGCCGGGTAACTTTTCTTTGTAATGATTCTGTTTTCGCTTGTATTGTAGACTTCAAATTTTCCGGATTTTTCCAGGGAAATGTACGAATAGTAAATGCTATTAAATCCATCATATTCAAACGGAAGAAGTTCTGTTAACTTGTTGGATTTTTCTTGTTTCCCCAAAGCACCCCATTTTCCGTTTTGTTCAACATAAAATGTTCTGGTGTAATCTAACCAATGCTTGTAGTATTTACTCAAATCATAGTTGATGTTATCGTATTCAATTGGTAGGATCAACTTGTGCTTATTGTCGAAAGCTCCCCACTTGCCATTTTTTTTGACTGCAAACAGCTCTTCGTTGAAGCCAAATCCCTCTACTTTTTTGTCCATAATAATGGAGTCGTAAATAGCGGGCACAAGTGTGTCATAATTTTTCTTCCCACCATAAGAACTCGTTTGTTTCACCACACCGAACTTGCCGTTGACTTTGATTACCTCCGGTAATATGTCTTCAGCGAAATCGGGGCCATACATTTCAAAAGCTTCTGTCTTATCAACTTGATCCTTGTTTATTTGAACTCCGGCCTTTGTAAAATAGGTAATTGACGTTCCATTCGAACAGTAGAATATTTTTTTAGCCGGATCGAATTGTATGGCACTATAGTTAAAAGCAATAATTGCTTTCGGTTTTCCTTCAACCAGACCGAGTACGCCATACTTCATATTCTTTGAAGCAACATATCGGTTATCACCGGATTCCGCATCTGGCCAGTCAAAATCTGTGTTTAAATTGATTGTGGCATTTGGTTTTATTCCTATAGAATATTCCTGACGGTAAAATTCATAGATTCTACTGCAATAATCATACTCAATAGGAACCACTATGGTTCCCTGTTTATTGATATATCCGAATTTTCCGGTTTTTTTTACCTTGGCCAAATTGTCATTCGAGAAAAACTCAACCGAATCGTAAGAACAGGGGAGAACTATTTTGCCATCGGTATTTGCAAATCCCCATTTGGACTTCTCACAAAAAGGGATGAGTTGAGCGAAAACATTTTGCTGGTAAGAAAGCAAAAGAACCGAAGCAATAATGATTTTAGATAGGCTCATATTAGCATTTTTTATAAAGTTGAAAGTCTTATAGACTGCGCTAATCGAAAGCTAACGTTTTCTCTTCTTTTCAATTCTCAATTTTAAAGTGGGATATTCCCGTGTTTCTTCTTCGGCAACGATTCGCTTTTGTTCTCCAGCATCTTAAATGCTTTGATCAGCTTTTCGCGGGTTTCTTCGGGTAGAATTACGTCGTCAACAATTCCGCGTTCTGCTGCACGATAGGGATTCGCGAACATTTCAGCATACTCTGCTTCTTTTTCCTTCCATTTCGCTTCTTTGTCTTCAGCCGAGGCAATTTCTGATTTGAAAATAATTTCTGCAGCACCTTTCGCCCCCATAACAGCAATTTCTGCTGTCGGCCACGCGAAGTTGATATCGGCACCAATGTTCTTGGAGTTCATTACATCGAAGGCGCCACCGTATGCTTTACGTGTAATTACGGTAATTCTCGGAACCGTAGCTTCGGAAAAAGCATACAATAATTTTGCTCCGTGAGTGATAATTCCGCGCCATTCCTGATCCGTTCCCGGTAAGAATCCCGGAACATCTTCCAACACTAAAAGCGGAATATTGAATGAATCACAGAAGCGCACAAAACGTGCTCCTTTTCTGGAAGCATCAATATCTAAAACTCCTGCCATTGCCGAAGGCTGATTGGCAATAATTCCAACTGATCTTCCATCCAGGCGCGCAAATCCGACAACAATGTTTGTAGCAAAATCCTGCTGAACCTCCATGAAAGACTCATCGTCGATAATACAATCTATTACTTCGCGAATGTCGTACGGGAAGTTTGAATTGTCCGGAACAATATTTTTTATCTTGTGTAATTTGTCGGAAGAAAATGGTGCCATTGATGATTGCGGAGCCAATTCCATGGAGTTCTGGGGTACGAAAGTGATCAGTTCGCGCACTCTTCTCAAACATTCCACATCATTTGCAGCGGTGAAATGTGTAACTCCCGATTTTTCTGCGTGTGCTTTTGCTCCACCCAAATCTTCTGAAGTAACTTCTTCATGCGTCACGGTTTTTACAACATTCGGTCCTGTCACAAACATGTACGAAGTGTCTTCCACCATGAAAACAAAATCTGTCAGCGCCGGACTGTAAACCGCACCACCGGCACAAGGCCCCATAATCACTGAGATTTGCGGCACAACTCCGCTTGCACGTGTATTTCTGAAGAAAATATCGGCATAACCGGCAAGTGAAACAACACCTTCCTGGATACGTGCGCCACCCGAATCATTCAAACCAATTACGGGTGCGCCGTTTTTCATTGCAAGATCTAAAATCTTACAAATTTTAGCGGCGTGCGTTTCGGAAAGTGACCCTCCTAAAACGGTAAAATCCTGTGAGAAAACGTAAACTGTTCTTCCGTGGATAGTTCCATAGCCGGTTACAACTCCATCACCAGGACTTTTTAATTTCTCCAGCCCAAAAGAAGTTGCCCTGTGTTCAACAAACATCCCGATTTCATTAAAAGAACCGTCGTCCAAAAGTAAAGTAACGCGCTCCCTGGCTGTCAATTTTCCTTGCTGGTGTTGTTTGTCAATTCTCGCTTGACCACCACCAACATGCGCTGCAACTCGTTTTTCTACTAATTCTTTTGAACGGTCTTTCATGATTTTTTCTTTTCGGAACAACAAAGATACATTTTCACCTTACTGCAACAAGTTCCAACCGGCGCGAGAATTGAAATTAGTTGAAATTTTCTCCGTTACCAGGTACGGAAAATCGCAACACAGCTTTTTCGAATTGCTTTTCCCGCTACGGAATATCTCAACCCCCAAACTAGATTTACTTCAAAATTCAAAGCCATGAAAAAACTAGTTACCCTTACCATATTGATCCTTGCCCTTGGATCTTGTACCATTCAAAAACGTTTGTACACAGGAGGGTATTCTATGGATTTTCACTCGAAATACAAATCAGTAAAAACTGATCCGGAAGCACAATCTAAATTTGCTACAGATATTAAACCTGAAATTGGTGCTGGAAAATCTTTTTTGGTTGCCGATTCGGTCATCATCGGCAAAATTGAAACTACAGAGCCACTGGAGAAAGTTGTCTCGAAACAAGAGAAACATTCTTTTGGAAATAAAGTCGTTCAGCCCGCGAGAACGTTTTTGAAAAAAACAATTCCTGTGACGTCCTTGCAGACCAAGCAGAAAATGACTGAAGTGAAAGAGTTCAAAAATCAAACAGAACGAATGTCAAGTCCGGGGATAAGAGATTGGGATGTTGACTGGGGCACCTGGATAGGTTTTGTTGTGATTGTAACCCTTCTTGCTTTGTACTTCATTTATCCCACTTTTGGTTTAGTGATGGAAGCAATTTTAGCCATAGCGGTATTAATTTGTTTTGTTTGTCTGATCTGTTGGATCATTTCAGCTTTAGGGAATTTCGAATGGTTCTGGAGTGGAAGGTAAGTTGTTTTTAATTGGCTGTCTGCCGGAATATATTTTTCCCTTTGCTAATCTTGGTTGAAATGCGGTCTAACGCTCCAATTTTATTAATTTTGTGGTCGTTTTCAGAAACACAATTTTTTAACTCAGAAAAAGCATAGCAATGAGTAACAAGTACAAGGAATACAATGGTTTAGATTTGCCTAACGTAGCAAAAGTGGTATTGGATAAATGGAATAGTGAAAACATTTTCCAGGAATCCATTATTAGCCGTGAGGGAAATGAACCGTATGTTTTCTTTGAAGGACCGCCATCTGCAAACGGATTGCCGGGAATTCACCACGTAATGGCTCGTTCTATAAAAGACATTTTCTGTCGTTATAAAACATTGAAAGGTTACCAGGTAAAACGTAAGGCCGGATGGGATACTCATGGTTTGCCGGTTGAGCTTGGTGTTGAGAAAGAATTGGGGATTACCAAGGAAGATATCGGAAAAAAGATATCGGTTGAAGATTACAACAAAGCCTGTAGAGAAGCAGTAATGCGCTACACGGATATTTGGAATAAACTCACCGAACAAATGGGTTATTGGGTAGATATGAACGATCCGTACATTACCTACGAACCAAAATACATGGAATCTGTTTGGTGGCTTTTGGGTCGTTTGTACGAGAAAAATCTTATGTACAAAGGCTACACCATTCAACCGTATTCACCGGCTGCCGGAACCGGTTTGTCGTCGCACGAATTAAACCAGCCGGGTTGTTACAGAAACGTAAAAGACACGACTGTTGTAGCACAGTTCAAAATTGCAGGCGGATCGCTTTCCCCCTTTGGAGGGGGTGCAGGGGGAGGACAATTTCCTGATAATTCTTTCTTTTTGGCCTGGACAACAACACCCTGGACACTTTCGTCAAACACCGCATTGTGTGTCGGACCGAAAATCGATTACGTTCTGGTTTCAACATTCAATCAATACACTCATGAACCAATTCAGGTTGTTTTAGCGAAGGATTTGCTTTCGTCTCATTTCGGAAAAGGATTTGTTGCCGTTGAAACGGAAGCTGATTTAGCTTCTTACGATCAATCCGGAAAGAATATCCCGTTTACCTTTCTTGGCGAATGCAAAGGCTCTGAGCTGGTAGGAATCCGATACGAACAACTTTTACCGGGTGTTCTTCCTGCTGAAAAACCGGAAGAGGCTTTCCGTGTAATTTCGGGAGATTTCGTTACAACTTCAGACGGTACGGGTATCGTTCACATTGCACCCACTTTTGGTGCTGATGATGCGAAAGTGGCGGCTGAAGCTGGTGTTCCGGCTATGTTAATCAACGACGGAAACGGGAACTTGGTTCCTTTGGTCGATTTGCAAGGAAAATTCAGAACGGAAGTTGCTCATTGGGGAGGCTTGTACGTGAAGAATGAATATTATGATGAAGCAGACATGCCGGAAAAATCGGTCGATGTTCTGATCTCGATCTACCTGAAAGAGCAAAATCGCGCTTTCAAAGTAGAAAAATACGAACACAGTTACCCGCATTGCTGGAGAACTGACAAACCTGTTTTGTACTACCCGTTAGATTCCTGGTTTATCAAGGTAACGGATGTGAAAGACAGAATGATTGAGTTGAACAATACCATCAACTGGAAACCGGCTTCTACAGGAACCGGACGTTTTGGTGAATGGCTGAAAAACGCTAACGACTGGAACCTGTCGCGCTCACGTTACTGGGGAATTCCAATTCCGATCTGGTCAACAGAAGAAGGCGACGAGCGTATCTGTATTTCATCCGTTGAACAATTGAAAGCGGAATGTGATAAAGCGGTTCAGGCTGGCGTGATGTCTTCCAATCCTTTGGCTGATTTCGTTCCGAATGATATGTCGGAAGAAAACTATGCTCAGATTGATTTGCATAAGAATTATGTGGATCAGATCACATTGGTAAGTTCAACAGGAAAACCAATGCAGCGCGAAAGTGATCTGATAGATGTTTGGTTCGATTCAGGTGCAATGCCTTATGCACAATGGCATTATCCGTTCGAGAATAAAGAATTGATTGATAATCGGAAAGCATATCCAGCCGATTTCATTGCGGAAGGAGTTGACCAAACACGTGGCTGGTTCTATACACTGCACGCAATTGCAACCATGGCTTTCGATTCGGTAGCGTATAAAAATGTGGTTTCGAACGGATTGGTCCTGGATAAAAACGGCCAGAAAATGTCGAAACGACTGGGTAATGCGGTTGAACCATTCGAAACATTGGCGAAATACGGGCCGGATGCTACGCGCTGGTACATGATCACGAACGCACAGCCATGGGATAACCTGAAATTTGATGCCGACGGAATTACGGAAGTTCAGCGCAAATTCTTCGGAACGCTGTACAACACATATTCGTTCTTCGGTTTGTATGCCAATATCGATGGCTTCAAATATGCAGAAGCAGATGTTCCGCACAACGAACGACCTGAGATCGATCGCTGGATCATCTCGAAATTAAATACATTGATTGCACAGGTTGATGAGGCTTATGCAACTTACGAACCTACAAAAGCCGGACGTTTGATCCAGGAGTTTGTTTCTGATCAATTATCCAACTGGTACGTACGTTTATGCAGAAGACGATTCTGGAAAGGTGATTACACAACAGATAAAATCTCCGCTTATCAAACATTGTACACTTGTTTGGAATCGGTTGCGATCATGAGTGCGCCAATTGCGCCGTTCTATTCCGATTTGTTGTTCTCGGATCTAAACGCCATGAGCGGAAAGCACGATGTAAAATCGGTTCATTTGGCGTATTTCCCGCAATCGAAATCAGAATTTATTGATTCAGATCTTGAGGCGCAGATGGAAATTGCACAAAATGTTTCTTCGTTAGTTCTTGCACTTCGCAAGAAAGAAAGAATCAGAGTGCGCCAGCCATTACAAAAGATTATGGTTCCTGTGTTGGATGATCAGTTTGCGAAGAATATCGAGCATGTAAAAGATTTGATCCTTTCCGAAGTAAATGTGAAGGAATTGGAGTTGCTGGCTCATGAGAACAATGTTTTCGTGAAATCGATCAAAGCTAATTTCAAGACTATCGGTCCGAAATACGGGAAGCAAATGAAATCGATTGCAGCACTGGTGGCCGGAATGGATCAGCATGCTATTGCAGAAATTGAGTCTGATAAAGGCTGGACAGGAACTGTTGACGGCGAAGCAATTGAATTAACGTTGGAAGATTTTGAAATCAGAGCAGAGGATATTCCGGGATGGTTAGTTGCATCTGAGAACGGATTGACTGTGGCTTTAGACAGCACTATTTCTGACGAATTGCGCCAGGAAGGAATTGCACGCGAGTTGGTAAACAGAGTTCAGAACCTGCGTAAAGATTCCGGATTGGAAATAACGGATAAGATTATTTTGACCATTTCAACCAGTGAAAGCATCCAAAAAGCCCTGGCGAATAATCAATTATATATCTGCGAAGAGGTTTTGGCCAATGAAATTCGATTCAACGATCAGGTTTCAAATGGAACAAGTACGGACATTGAAGCGGAAGGGGATACGCAAATTGCTTTGGAAAAGGCCTAGCCATTTGTTAAAATAGTTGGTAATTGAGTGTTTAGAGTGTTAAAAAATATTCTTGAATTGAATTCTTGATTATTTTTATCGTGCTATTATATTCTCTTTGAGAACGGCACATTCTTTAACCCTAATTACCAACTGCTTTAAAGTACGTCGGATATTTCTTGTTTTTGAAAGTAATGTTTTATTCAGAATAGAATAGTTGTCATTAATTAACACAATTTACTATTATGAAGAAGATTACTTTATTACTCTTCTGCGGAACCGCGCTATTTGGGTTTTCGCAAAATTCCAGAGGTTTGCACCCCGCAAACCCAAATCATTTACCATCAAAACCTGCAACTGAGTTCTCGTTCGATGCCGAAAAAACACTTTTGTGTCAGGATACGCTGCGCTATACACAGGCGAAGGAACAAATTTTGGGAAATAGTACCTTTAATTCCCTGGATATTTGGGAAGCAGATAACGAAGGGCTTTCTCAAACATTTTTGAATTCGGGAAGCGTTATTCTCCGGGGAATAGAATTTTTCGGAATGAATAATATTGTAGACGGAACACCAACGGTTACAGTTACAGCATCGGTATACAACGTAAATGCCGGATTTACTCCTACAACTTTAGTAACCAGTGGTACGGTTACGTTTACCAGTGATGTGGAAGCATATCATTACGTTACTTTCGCCTCTCCTGTTACGGTAACAGGTAATTACGCAGTTGCAATCCAGGTAACAAGTGCCGATGGAATTGTTACGGTATACCTTAACAATGCTTTGGCTGGACAATCGTATGATGAATTATACGCTCGTTTTAAGTCAAGTTATTATGCAAGTTCAAACGGAAACTGGATTACTGTTCCTACTTTTACTGAGCTCGGTAACTTCAATTTTGAAGCTTTGATTTCTCCCATGGTTTCGTATACCTTAAATGCGGGTTTCACGGCAGCTCCAACGGCAGCTTGTTTGGGAACACCAGTGGTTTTTACAAACACTACAACGCCAACTGCATTCTTAACGAACAGAATGTACAATTATCAAACATTCCGCACTTTCTTCGGAACAGCTCCAAGTGATTCAACTTATGTATATGATTTCGATAATTCATCGCCTTATGCCTGGAGTGCCAATACGACTTATACTTATCCTGCAGCTGGTACATACGATGCAGTTATTGGGGTGAATGGTGGTTTCTGGAATAGTTGTTTCGATGAAGCAACGCAAGTAATAACTATTAATCCTATTCCTGCTACTCCAACTGTTACACCCGGAGGAGCAACAACATTCTGTTCCGGAGGTAGTGTAGTACTTACTTCATCGGCAGCTTCGGGTAATACCTGGTCTAATGGAGCTACTACTCCTTCTGTCACAGTGTCTGCTTCCGGAAATTATACGGTTACCACAACAGCATTGGGCTGTACTTCGGCTTCTTCAGCTGCCACAGCTGTAACTGTTAATCCGTTGGATGATGCATCGTTTGCATACTCAAGCTCTACTTTGTGTTCGGGCGGTGGAAATGAAACTCCTACAGCAAGTGTTGCCGGGTCTTACAGTTCAACTGCAGGATTAAACTTTGCAAATGCTACTACCGGGGAAATCGATATGACAACAACTACTGACGGAACTTATGTGATTACACATACTACTTCAGGAACTTGTCCGAATACAAGTACTCAAAGCGTTACAATTACAGCTGCTCCGGATGCATCATTTAATTATGGACAAGCTTCGTATTGTACGGGTAATTTAGATCCTTCACCGGTATTTGGTGCCGGAGCAAGCGGTGGTACATTCAGCTCAACAGCCGGATTATCGATTAACGCTTCTAACGGCCAGATTGATCTTTCTGCAAGTACTCCGGGAACTTACACCGTAACGAACGCAATTACAGCTTCAGGAGCTTGTCCTGCAACGAGTGAGACTTTCTCCGTAACAGTAACTGCTGCACCAACTCCTTCTTTTGCTCCTGTGAATGCCATTTGTACTGGAGAAACCCTTGCTGCATTACCAACTACTTCAACAGATGGAGTAACGGGATCATGGAGTCCGGCGTTAAATAATACTGCAACAACAACGTATACTTTTGCTCCGGATGCTGGTCAGTGTGGAACTTCTACAACACTTCAAATTGTTGTTAATCCGATGGTTGATCCTGCATTCAATGCGGTTGGACCTTTCTGTGCGGGAGATGCAATTTCTGCTTTACCTACAACTTCTACGAATAATATTTCCGGAGTTTGGTCACCTGCAATTAATAATACGGCAACTACAACTTATACGTTTACAGCTACTTCCGCTCCGGGAGAATGTAATTCAAACGGTTCAATGACGATTACTGTAAATCCACTTCCAACGGTTACTTTGGGAGCGTTTAATGATTTATGTATCTACAACAGCGCAGTAGCATTGGGCGGTGGTTCACCGGCTGGTGGTGATTATTCGGGAACCGGAGTTTCAGGCGGATCTTTTGATCCGGCAGTGGCTGGTTTGGGATCTACAGTTGTAACATATACTTACGTGGATGCAAACGGGTGTGAGAACACTGCAGCGCAAAGCATTTTGGTAGATGAGTGTTTAGGTTTGGAAGAAGTCGCTTCTTTCGACGTAACAATTTCTCCGAATCCTGCTTCTGAGCAGTTCGTAATTGTAAGCAATGGCGTTGATGCATTAACATTCACGGTTCTATCTGAAGATGGTAAAGTAGTTCGTGAGCCTAAAACACTTGTAAACGGTATTTCTGAAACGGTTTCAGTTCAAGGATTCGCAAAAGGGATTTATTTTGTTCGTTTCGAATCAGCAACACAGATTGCTACGAAAAAAGTGATTGTGAACTAATTAAGTTCTCTGAATTTTATAAAAGAGCCATTCGTTTATACGGATGGCTTTTTTTATTTGATGTTAAACGGTGCTTTTTCCGGAAGCTTGTTACTTTTATGGAAATTGTTTTTCTGCATGGCAAAAAAATACGCTGCTATAGACATTGGCTCAAATGCTGCCCGACTTCTGATCGGTGAAATCGATAACGAGGATGGCCACCCTTATGTAAAGAAGATTTCATATACCCGCCTGCCTTTACGTTTGGGTGGTGAAGTGTTTGAATTCGGCAGGATAAGTGAGAAGAAATCGTCAGATTTTGTAAAAACAATGAAGGCGTTTTCATTGATCTCTGACATTTTCAATGTTTCCGATTTACGCGCTTGTGCCACGTCTGCTATGCGCGATGCAGAGAACGGAAAGGAAATCATTGCAGAAGTAAAGAGAGAAACGGGAATCGAGATTGAGATCATTTCAGGTGATGAAGAAGCGCGTTTGATCTTTGGAACGTTTTCGTTACTTGATATTGATAACAGCAAGCCTTATCTGGTTATTGATGTTGGTGGCGGCTCTACCGAAATAAATGTCTTTGAGCATGGAGAACGTGTTGCAGCGAAAAGCTTCGATATTGGAACTGTGCGTATGCTGAAAGGGAAAGTAGATAAGAAAGATTGGAATGCATTGAAAGAATGGATCCGTACTCATGTAGAAGACAATCCGCATTTGATATACGGAACAGGAGGAAATATAAATAAGATCCACAAATTACTTGGAGCGAAGGAAAAAGCGCCTATTCAGCTTTCAGCAATGAGAGAACTGTATCAGCAATTGGAACCACTCAGTATCGGTCAGCGAATGGATTTGTTCCAATTGAAACTGGATAGAGCGGATGTCATTATTCCAGCCCTTGAAATTTTCACTTTTTGCCTGGAAACCATGGGAGCAGATGATATTATTGTTCCTAGAATTGGTTTGTCGGATGGTATAATCTTCGATTTAAATTTCCGAAATTAGGATTCTTTACTTTTACTTTCATACCTTTAATTGAATTCAAAATGTAGAGGTATGAACCGGTTTTTTCTTTTGTTACTGCTTCTGTTAGTGGGTTTCTCTTCTTGTAGAAAAGACAGCAAACGCAAAATAAATAAGCACCATCGCCAGTCTGTCGGCTCCTGGTCTGATGAAATTCTTTCCGATGGTAAATACGAAAAGCTGGTTATTCAGATTATTTACATGACAGGTTACAAACCAACAGATGCTGCCGTGGCAAATTTGAAAACTTTGCTCGAGTCACGCTGTAACAAGAAAGGTGGAGTTTCCATGGTCTATAAAGAAATAGCTGCCCAGGGAAAAACCAGTTATTCCATTTCAGACGTAAAAGATATCGAAGACGACGAAAGGTCTGAGTTTACGTATAAAAAAACCATTGCAATAACATTCATTTTCTTAGATGGACAGTCGGCTGAAAACGAAGGGTCTTCGGTTGTACTCGGACAGGCATATTTCAATACTTCGATGGTTATTTACGAAAAAAGTATTCATGAAAACTCAGATGATTTCATCGAACCGGAAAGGTATAAACTGGAAACAATGGTTATGAATCATGAAATTGGTCATATCCTCGGCCTCGTAAACCTGGGTTCAACTATGATCAATAATCATCAGGATGCTAGTTACGGCGCTCATTGTATTAACGAAGACTGTCTGATGTATTGGGAAGCAGAAACCGGAAGCGCGGTTGCTAATTTGGTTGGAAACAGCCCGATTCCTGTATTTGATGCGAATTGTCTGGCCGATTTGAAAGCTAACGGGGGAAAATAAATCCGTGCTTATGAAATCTGTTAGAATTTTAACCTTAAATCAAGAGGGCGCTAATAAAATCCCGGTGCTGTTTAGTTGCTTGCAGTTTCTTTATATCCACATTTGCCCTTCCCGCTCACTTTTACCTCCTGTTTTGCCCTGAACTCCGCACTGCTCCTTTGTTTATAAAGATTCTAAATTAGCGCTTATGACAATCATTTGACAAAAAAACGCGATCCAATAACGAATTTTGCACGTAGTTGAAGGAAATTCCTCGCAAAGTGATAAAACAGATACACAGTATAGCTTTTACCCATCGCAATTTAGACGTCCGTCATATTGGTCGTTTACATATTGAAACGGAAAAACAGCAGGCGCGTTTTGAGCATTTAAAATCTCAGCTTGCGTTTGACGAGATGGTATTTTTATCTACTTGTAACCGGGTAGAGTATTTCTTCGTTTCCAATCTGGTAGTTGACGCATCTTTTTTACATACTTTCTTTTCTGAATTGTATCCTGAAATGGATGGAGAAATGACGGCTTATTATTCAAGTAAAGCCGAAATCTATAATAGAATGGATGCTGTTTCGCATTTGTTCCGGGTGGCTTCTTCCATTGATTCTTTGGTTATAGGTGAACGCGAAATTATTACACAGGTTCGTCAGGCTTATGAACAGTCGAGAACAATGAATCTTTCAGGTGACACATTGAGAATCTTGTTTAACGAAACAATTCTTACTGCAAAACGTGTTTATTCGGAAACAAAAATTTCTGAACGGCCTGTTTCTGTAGTTTCCATTGCATACCAGCGTTTACAAAGTTTGGATGTTCCGAATGATGCACGTGTTTTGGTTGTTGGAACAGGAGTTACCAATACGGCAATGGCCCGTTTCCTGAAAAAGCACGGAATGACAAAATTCACGTTGTTCAACAGAACGTTGGCAAATGCATTGCCGCTTGCGGAAGAATTGAACGGAGAAGCATTTCCTTTATCTGAATTACCGTTTTATGATGGTGGCTTTGATGTTCTGGTAACATGTACAGGTTCTGAAGATACAATTATCGATACGGATTTGTACGATAAGTTACTTCAGGGAGATATGGACGCGAAAATCACCATTGACCTCGCTTTACCGAATGATATTGCTGATGAGGTTCATTTGAATTTCCCGACAAAACAGATTTCCATCAATACACTTCAGAAAATTTCAGACGCAAACTTAGTGATGCGTTCAAATGAAATTGACCAGGTAGAAGCAATTATCAACGAATCCTGCAAATCCTTTATTAACGCTGCAAAATTGCGTTCTATTGAAATAGCTATGAGACCTGTTCCTCAAATGGTAAAGGACATCAAAGCAACCGCTTTCAATGAAGTTTTCAAAAATGATATCGAACAATTGGATACTGAATCACTTGCGGTTTTGGAGAAAATTGTTGGTTACATGGAAAAGAAATACATGAGTATGCCAATGATTATGGCAAAAGAAATCCTTTTTAAATCTTAATTTTCCCCATGCAAAAAATCCGAATTGGCTCCAGAGGAAGTGATCTTGCTCTTTGGCAGGCAAATACTGTGAAAAAACAATTGGAAGATCTGGGGGCAGAAGTTACCATTACGATCATCACAACCCAGGGAGATGCCATCCAGGATCTGAGTTTTGATAAATTGGAAGGAAAAGGATTTTTCACCAAGGAAATTGAACAGGCTTTATTGGAGAAATCTATTGATCTGGCAGTTCATTCGCACAAAGATTTGGAAACGAACCCACCTGTTGGTTTAATGATTGCGGCAGTTTCTGACCGCGAGAACCCTGCCGATGTATTGTTGATTCATCCACGAGCTATTGACGAAACCCAGCACTGGGGATTGAAAAAAAATGCGGTTGTAGGAACGTCATCTGCCCGTAGAAAATCGCAAATGGTTGGTTACCGATCAGATGTGGAGATCAAAGATCTTCGCGGAAATGTTCCAACGCGTCTGAACAAACTGGTGAAAGGTGATTATGATGCAATTTTATTGGCAAAAGCAGGTCTTTCCCGCCTGAACCTCGATCTTCAGGGAATGAAAGAAGTGGTTCTGGATCCGGAAGAATTTGTTCCGGCTCCGGCGCAAGGTGTTTTGGCATTGCAGATCAGAGAAGAGGACAAAACATTGTTTGAATTTTTGCAAGCGTTAAATCATAAAGATGTACAGGCAAAAATTGAAATGGAACGTTCCGTTTTAAACAGAATGGATGGCGGATGTCAGCTTCCGTTGGGCGTTTATTGCCCAGAGGAAGGACGTTTGCTGGTTTCTTATTCTGCAGACTGGGAAGAAGGTGCTCAATGGTTTGAATTTGAAGGGCCCCACGATGCCGAAATGGTTGATGTAGTATTAGATGCTTTGCTAACGCCGGAAGAGGAAGATGAAGACTAACCTTTTTCTTTCGAATTCTGAGATAGTAGATCCTGCGTTTCTTCATTTTTGCAATTCAAACGACATTAAACTTGTTGCTAAGTCACTTATTTCTTTTAAACCAATTCCTTATAATTCTATTCCGGATGCTGAGGTTGTTTTCTTTTCGTCTCCGCGGTCTGTGGAATTTTTCATTGAATCTCTTAAGGATAGAAATTACAGTTTTGCCTGCATAGGAAGCGGGACTGCCAAACGTCTTGAAACCTACGGACTCAAAGCAGACTTTGTTGGCTCAAATGCGGGGCAGCCTGATGCCGTTGCGCTGGAATTTCTCGGTTGGTTAAACAAGAGAAAAGTAATTTTCCCCTTGTCAACAAAATCAAACCGTTCCATTTCTTCACAGATTCCGGCTGGTCAGCGCTTCGAACTGCTTGTTTACGAAACAATCCTGACGGGTTTGGAATTGAATTATTTTGATGTATATGTTTTCACCAGTCCGAGTAATGTGGAAGCGTTTTTGGAAGTGAATGACCTTCCATCCGAATCAAAGGTGATTGCCTGGGGTAATACAACCGAAAAACGACTCCTGAAGCGAGGAATTACTCCTTCTTCTGTGCTTCAAAAATCCAATTTGCGCGAATTGGAACAGTTATTAGGCGATTAAACAACTACACTTTCCGGCTATCTGCCGCAGTTTTTTTATGTCTGCAATCGCGGAATCCGTGTACTGATAACGGTTACGGAATATTTAACAGTTTTCAGATAAGTTCTTTAAATTTGATGAAGGATTGACCGTTAGTCGAATCTTTCCTTATTTTTACTAAATCATGAAGACTAAGTTAACGGAACTTTTACACAAGTTTAACGGCATTTCCCTGGAGGAATTGTCGCGTGCGCCGTTAATGAATAGAACCGATGAGAAATTCGCGTTCCATTTGAATCAACTACCGGAAATTTTAGAAGCTATTTTACCATATTACGATGTGTTGAACATTGAAGGGAAAGTGGTTTTTAATTATACGAGCCAGTATTTCGACGATGAAAGCTATTCTTTTTTTCATGATCATCACCGCTCCATTCCTCGCCGGTTCAAAGTGCGCATGAGAACGTATTTAGACACCGGAATGAGTTTCCTGGAGGTGAAAGAAAAGAAAAAAGGCAGAACTGATAAAAAGCGCATCCCGATTCCGGATATTCACAATGATTTCTCCGATTCGGAAAAGGAATTCCTGGTGTCCAGAATTCCGAATTACAAGGAACTGAAACCTGTAATGCTGAATACATACAGCAGAATTACGCTGGTGAATAAACATTGCGAAGAACGTTTGACAATTGATTATGACATCAAGAATGGCGATCACACGATTGATCCTACTGTGAGTCAAACACTTTCACAAATCGTTATTGCCGAATTAAAACAACCCAAGCTGGACCGCACATCACCCTTTTTCCAACTGATGCGCACCAAATTAATACGTCCGTTCCGCATTTCGAAATTCTGTTTTGGCATGATGGACATACACGAGAATCAATTCAGTTTAAAAACAAACCGTTTCAAATCGAAACAACTCTTTATTCAAAAACTCTCCAAGAATGCTAGCTAACATTTTACTGAAAGCCCGTCCGGAATCAATGGACATCCAATATTTCAACACCGATTTTTATTCGCTTCTATTTAGATTGGGAGTGAACTTATTGGTAATCACAATTTTGATTCGTGTTCTTTATTACCCGAAATCGAGAAGAAAAGATTACTTGTTCACATACTACCTGATCGGAATGATCACATTTTTCCTGTGTTTCGGTCTGAAAAAACTCGATATCGACACCGGAATGGGGCTTGGGCTTTTCGCCATTTTCGGAATTCTGCGTTACCGAACAGAAAGCATCGAGATTAAGGAAATGACCTACTTGTTCCTTGTAATTGGGGTTTCAGTGATTAACGCACTTTCTTCCAACAAGATCTCCGTATCCGAAATGGCTTTAATGAACGGTGCATTAATCTTACTGACCTTCGGATTAGAGAATGTTTGGCTCCTGAAGCACGAAACGCGTAAAGTAATTCAGTACGAACGTATTGATCTGATTACTCCCGACAAATACGAAGAAATGGTTGCTGACGTTTCCAAACGCACAGGTTTAAAGATCAATAGAATTGAAATCGGTAAAATTGACTTCCTTCGTGATTGCGCACAACTCCTCATCTTCTATTACGGCGACGAACAAAGCTTTGGTGGGAATACCATGCAGTTTAATAATGAAGATTAAGCAGCGGATGATTTGTAATCCTGCGCAAGATATTTAAGGGTTTCGGATACTATCTGAAACCTTTTTTCTTTTGAAGCTCGCGCGAGTGTTGCTCTCATGCTGTGAATAGTAATCCTCCGCTGCTTACTCCGGTATAATAAAATAAAGCCCGAATCTAACTCCTCCGGCGCGCGGATAATGCTTGTACGGATCTTGTTTTTCCAAAGTAGAAGTTAATCCTAATTGATAGGTGTAGTTTACATAAACACCGGCATATTTACTCCATTTCCATTGCAAACCGGCACTGAAACGAGCGTTCAAAATGAATCCGCTTAGTTGCTCCGGCTGATTGATTTCTTCCGTTGTTGCATTTCCGATTGAATCAGTGATCGTAATTTCTCTGTTGAATCCGCCTACAATTCCCGGTTGTAGTCCGGCACCACCGTACAGTTTGAAGTCGGTTCCTATGGTTCCGTACAGCTGCAGCGGAATAGAAATGTAAGAGTAATGATTGATGTAACTGTACGTGCTGTCGCCAGTTTGCGCTTGTGGAGTAGAAGTATATGTTTCTCCGAAGCGCTCCAGGCTTAATCCACCGTCCAATTGGAGGTAAGAGTTAATCTGATTTCTCAAACCAAGTTCAAACGACCAGATCTTGATATTCGTTTCATCTTCCCTGTATCCAAGCGGTTTTCCGTAAGGTTCGTCGTTAGGGACCAGTTTACGGAATGTATTGCTGCTTCCGGCGCCAATATAAACTGAAGTGCTTGAAGGATTTTTTAAGATCACCGAATCGGGCTTTTCTATATCGATCGTGGGTTTACCGGTGGTAATTTGTGCCGAAGCGTGAAGCAGTGCCAGCGCGAACAGAGATGTCAGAAATGCTTTCATGGTTTTGATTTATAAAGTTGAAAGTATGCTTTTCCTGCAAATACTCCAAAAACACAGGAGATCAGGAAAATGTTCGGTGATAAATGACCTAGTAAAACAATTGTACTGATTACGATAACCGCAATAGTCAGAATAATATGTTGTACGAGTGACAAACCAATGATTTGTGAGATCGTAAATCGCTCAGCTGCATTCGGGAATACGAATTGACGTTTATATGCGTTGTACGCGTTCAGGAAACAAAGTGGAACGATGATGTAGGCTTGCTCAAAACCCATGTCTTTATAGCGCATGAATGCGTTAAAGCGGTTAGAGAAATCGAAACCCGGATCTACCTGGCCTGATACAAAGAGAATTATTCCGCAACTGATGAGGAATGAACAAATGTAGATGATCATTCCGCGGATCGCATTATTACGTTCAATAACCGAATTTGAAAGCTGCAAACGTTTTCTGATCTTGATCCCCTGGAAAATCAAAAGGAAAATCCAGTCGAAGGCATAAAACAACAGGATAAAGCTGTAATCCCAGTTCCAAAAGAAATAACCCAGAACGGGAATAATTAGTTCCGCGATCAATAGAACAAGGGTTACTTGTTTTGCCTTCATGAATGTTTATTTGGAAAGACGCGTAAGTGCCACTTTGGATAGCTCGAAATCTTTGTCGTATTTCAACGCCATCTGGTAATACTTGATCGCTTCGTACTTGTCTTTTTTATATTCTTCCTGAATCATTCCCATATTGTGCCATGCCTCGACGTAACGGGGTTCATTCAGTATAGTCATATCGTAAAAGATGAGCGCGCTGTCCATCTGGTTTTGATGAAATTGCTTAATCCATCCCTGCTGGAATGTGCTTACAGAGAATTCAGGGTCCATTTTAGCCATTCTGCGGTACACAGCAAGCGCTTTTTCGTCCTGGTTAAAGCTTTGATAAGCATAAGCCAATTTGTACAGAATTTCGATGTTATTCGGTTCAATCTGGTCGGCACTTAAAAAGTACTCAATTGCGAGCGGATCGTTTTTCTCGTATTGGTACAATTCTCCCAGGTATAAATAGGCCGGGTAGAAATCCGGATCTTGCTGGATCGCTGTTTCAAAAGACGAAATAGCCAGTTTCAGGTTTCCTTCCGAATCATAGATCTTTCCTTTCAGGATATAGGCATCACGGTAGTGTTTGTCTATTTTGAGTGCGGCATTTGCGTATCGGAATGCGTTTTCGGTGTCACCCATTTCAGCATAACTAGCAGCCAGTTGAACCAATACTTCTAAGTTTTTCGGATCTTTTTTCAGAATAAACTTGAAATGCTTTTGAGCAGAAACGCGGTCGGCATGCGTTCGCTCCGGACGATTATTCAAGCCATAAGCATACAACAAACGCGCTTCGATATTTTTTGGTTCTCTTCTGTATGCTTCAGCACCGTCTTTCAATGCGTTGGCATAATCGTAACGGTCGAGCATTAAGTTTCCGTGCGCCAAAAGAATATCCATCGGAATGGTTTTTCCCTGTTTTCTGTAAACGGAATAAAGGCTGTCAACATTGTCTGTTTCCGGATTCAGCGCAGGTGCTTTGTCTCCGCCGCACGACGAAAGAAAAAAGATCGAACAAACAGAAAGAAAGATTATTATTCTCATGGATATGTACAATAACGGATGGGGTGGTGAAGAGGTTGGATAAAATTTGCAGGGACAAGTCGCGACTTGTCCCTGCAAATTGTTTTATAAACCTAATAATACGGCGTACGGATCTTTTCCACCGAAAATAATTCTTTCGGGGTTTTCGATCATTTCTTTTACTTTAACTAAGAATCCAACAGATTCTTTTCCGTCGATAATGCGGTGGTCATAAGACAACGCAACGTACATCATCGGACGAATTTCAACTTTTCCGTCAATGGCTACCGGGCGCTCAATAATATTGTGCATTCCCAAAATTGCCGATTGCGGCGGGTTGATAATCGGAGTTGACATCATGGAACCAAAAACACCACCATTTGTGATTGTAAATGTTCCGCCGGTCATATCTTCCGGAGTAATTTTTCCATCTCTTGCTTTAACTGCCAAACGCTTGATCTCACGTTCAATCTCAGCCAAACTCATTTGTTCTGCATTACGAACTACAGGAACCATCAATCCTTTCGGAGATGAAACGGCAATTCCGATATCTGCATAGTTATGGAATACCATTTCGTTTCCGTCAATCTGTGCATTTACAGCAGGGAACAAGTTTAAGGCTTCTGTAACAGCTTTTGTAAAGAATGACATAAACCCAAGGTTTACATCGTGGAATTTAGAGAACTGATCTTTGTATTTTGCACGCAGGTCCATGATTGGTTTCATGTCTACCTCGTTGAATGTGGTCAACATGGCAGTTTCGTTCTTCACAGCAACCAAACGCTCTGCAATCTTACGGCGCAGCATCGACATTTTCTCACGGTTCTGATCGCGTGTTCCGCCCCAGCCCTGAGTTGCATCAGCAGGAATTCCTGCAGCCATTGCGGCCAATACATCTTGTTTGGTAATTCTACCGTCTTTTCCGGTTCCGTTGATTTTAGAAGGAGAAACTCCGTTTTCCGCCACTGCTTTTGCCGCTTCCGGTGAAGGCGTTCCTTTTGCATAACTTTCGTTAACCGGCCCAGGATTTGGAGCCGCTGCTTTTTCAGCTACCGGAGCCGGGGCAGGAGCCACAGCTTCTTTTGCCGGAGCAGCTTCAGGAGCTTTTGTCTCTGCAACCGGAGCTGCCGATCCAGCCGGTCTTTCAGCTGAAGTGTCGATCAAACAAACTACTTGTCCAACTTTTACAACTTCACCTTCTTCCGCTTTCAATGTGATAATTCCGCTTTGTTCAGCCGGAAGTTCCAACGTGGCTTTGTCTGAATCTACTTCAGCAATAGCCTGATCTTTTTCTACGTAATCACCATCTGAAACAAGCCAGCTTGCAATTTCCACTTCTGAAATTGATTCTCCCGGGCTTGGTACTTTCATTTCTAATACTGACATATCTTCTAAATATTATGCTTTTACTTTTGCAAACTGAAACAGATCACTGTACAATTTCTTCAATCTGCGTTCATGTAATTTTTTAGAACCTTCTGCTGCTGCTGCAGAAGCCGTTCTCATAATTCCGATGAATGGAATGTGGCGTAATTTCATTGCCATGTAATTCCAGGCCCCCATGTTTTCGGGTTCCTCCTGGGCCCAAACAATATTTTTAGGATTGTATTTCGCAATAATTCCTTCAATTTGTTTCTGAGGTAAGGGGTACAATTGTTCAACACGAACGAAAGCCATATTGTCAACACCCATTTCCTGAGCTTTTTCTTTCATTTCGTAGTAGAACTTCCCGGAACAGAAAACAACTGTATCAATGTTTGCTTTTACAGCGGAAGTATCGTCTATTACTTCCTGGAAGCGACCGGTTGCCAATTCATCCAAAGTAGATGTAGCAGCAGGGTAGCGCAACAACATTTTAGGAGAGAAAACAACCAATGGTTTGCGGAATTCTCTGTTCAACTGACGACGCAATAAATGGAAATGATTTGCAGGAGTTGATGTGTTTACTACCTGGATATTCTCATCAGCACATTGCTGTAGAAAACGCTCCATACGGCCACTACTGTGTTCAGCTCCCTGACCTTCATATCCGTGCGGAAGCAACAATGTTAATCCACTTTGTGTAGACCATTTGTCTTCTCCGGCAGTAATGAACTGGTCAATCATGATTTGTGCTCCGTTGAAGAAATCACCGAACTGAGCTTCCCAAATTGTTAAGCCGTTAGGAGTTGCCAAAGAGTAACCGTATTCAAATCCAAGAACTCCGTATTCGGAAAGTAATGAATTGTAAACCGTGAATGGCGCCTGTTTGTCAGAAAGCATGTTCAACGTCACGATTTCTTCTTCCGTGTCTTCTGTTTTTACAACGGCATGACGGTGAGAGAATGTTCCGCGTTCAACATCCTGACCGGAAACACGAACCGGATTTCCATCAGCCAGCAAAGTTGCATAAGCCAGCATTTCTGCCGATCCCCAATCGAGATTGTCTCCCTGAATCGCAGCTAGGCGGTCATCGAAGATCTTTTGAATTTTACGGAAATATTTTTTCCCTTCAGGAAGCGTAGCCAATTTACGGCCCAATTCCAAAAGTTGTTTTTTGTCGTATCCGGTTTCCGGACTTTGATCGAAATCGGCCGGTTTACTGTGGCGGAATCCTTTCCATGTTTCGCTTAAGAAATCCCAAACAACAGCTTTTTCATTCTTACGCGCAGTCTCAAATTCACTTTCCAGGAAAGCGTTGTATTCTTCCTCTATTGCTTTTGCCTTCTCCTCTGTGATAGAACCTTCAGCCAGAAGTTGTTTCAGGTAAATATCTTTCGGATTCGGATGTTTTGCAATGATGTTATACAGATTCGGCTGTGTGAATTTAGGCTCATCTCCTTCATTGTGCCCGTATTTACGGTAACACAACAAATCAATAAACACATCGCGGTGGAATTTCTGACGGTATTCCATTGCAATTTCCATTGTTTGGATTACCGCCTCCACATCGTCGCCATTTACATGGAATACAGGTGTAAGCGTTGTTTTCGCAACGTCTGTACAATAAGTAGATGAACGTGCATCGTGGAAATTCGTTGTAAATCCTACCTGGTTATTTACGACAATATGAATAGTCCCACCGGCACGGTATCCGTCAAGTAATGCCATCTGAATTACTTCGTATACTACACCTTGTCCTGCAACTGCCGCATCACCATGAATCATCACCGGACAAACTTTGTCTTCGTCATGGAAATGATGATCCAGTTTTGCCCGGGCAATTCCCTGAACAACAGGATCAACTGCTTCCAGGTGCGAAGGATTTGGCGCCAATGTCAAACCAAGATCATTACCTGACTCACTTTTCAGAGAACTTGTAAATCCCTGGTGGTATTTAACATCGCCGTCAAATGCTGCATCGTAATCGAATTCTTTTCCTTCGAACTCAGAAAAAATATCCTGCGGACGTTTCTGGAAGATATTTGTTAGTGTGTTCAAACGACCACGGTGAGCCATTCCCATTACAAAATACTCTACTCCGAGGTTTGCGCCTTTTTCAACCATAGCATCTAAGGCAGGAATAAGTGCCTCACCTCCTTCAATCGAGAAACGTTTTTGGCCAACATATTTTTTTCCAAGGAATGCTTCAAAGTTTGAAGCCTGAACTAATTTTTTATAGATCTTCGTCTTTCTTTCCTGGTCGAATTTCGGACGGTTTTTCACTTCAATACTGTTGCGGAACCATTCCAAACGTTCCGGTTCACGCATGAACATATATTCGATACCTATCGACTGACAATAACACTGCTCTAGGTCGAGAATGATATCACGCAATGTTGCAGGTCCGATCCCGATTTGATCACCGGCCTGGAAAACTGTGTCTAAATCAGCAGTTTCCAATCCGAAATTCTCAATAGCAAGAGTCGGTTCGTATTTACGGCGTTCGCGTACCGGATTGGTTTTGGTAAACAAGTGACCACGGGTTCTGTACCCATTGATCAGATTGATTACCTTAAATTCTTTTTGGAAATTTTCCGGAATTGCCTCCCCTTCATCGAAATTGGCGCGGGCGAAATCAAATCCTTCAAAGAATTTTTTCCACCCAATATCCACGCTTTCAGGGTCTTGGCAGTAAGATTTATACAGATGATCAATTGCGTTTACATCAGCATTTCCTACGTATGATATATTATCCATGTTTGTGCACTAAAATGGTGCGTAAATTTAAGATAAATAATAGGAACGGGCGGTGAGTTTTCGTGAGAAAATGTCAGAATTCTAAAGAATCTGTCGATTGGAAAGTTTTCATTATTCCAATCGTTTATTTTTTTAGATGTTTACAAATTTGAATATTTTATTCTCCAGCATACTTTTACCCATTCGCGCTGAATAATTGCGAATGCCAGATCGGTGTAGTACTCAGATGATAATGCGATGTCCAGGGCCCAATTTTCTGGCAGGTCAATGGCGTAAAGCGCGGCAGTGAGTTGGTTAGCCGTATCCAGTTTCCGGCATGAGACTGCGATTTTTTGAATCCATTCCTGCCAATTGTTTTCGGGAAGTTCGAAATCGCTCAGACCTGCCCGGTGAAAATCGCGCTCAATTTGTTGTTTCAGGAATTCCCGGTATTGATGCTGCCCAACAGCCAGTTCCCGGAAATCGGAAGGAATTACATTGCTCATAGTTCTAATTTACTGAACAAAATCTATTTTTGCCGAATGAATTTGGAAAACACCGAAGCAATTATTTTCGATCTAGGCGGCGTACTGCTCAACATCGATTATTCCCTAACAGAAAAAGCCTTTAATGATTTAGGTTGTGAAGATTTTGGGAAAATTTACTCGCAGATACGTCAAACGGATTTGTTTGATCAGTTCGAGATCGGGAAGGTGAGCCCGTTTCATTTTGTGAACCGTTTGCTAGACCAGCTTCCGCGCGGAACAAACGCGAATCAGGTTGTTCATGCATGGAATGCTATGATTCTTGATTTTCCGAAAGAGCGAATGGAATGGCTGGCAGAATTTGGGAAAACAAAACGCATCTTCTTGCTGAGCAATACAAACAATTTGCATGTGACCGCGGTTCGTTCGGCGTTAAAGAAATCGGTTGGACATGGAAATCTGGAAGATTACTTCGAGAAAACCTATTTTTCATGCGATATGGGCTTAAGGAAGCCGAATATTGAATGTTTCGAACAGGTAATACGAGAAAACGATCTGAATCCTAAAATGACTTTGTTTATCGACGATTCACCGCAGCATTTGGAAGGTGCTAAGTTGGCCGGATTACAAACTTTTCTCCTGGAAAAGGGGATGGAGGTTAGGGATGAGCTTATTTAGCGCTTATTTGAATCGTTAATGGTGTTTTGACAATTTCCGAACCTTTTTTAAGCACGTTATATTTCGCTTGTGCTTTTACAACTTGAGCTACTTTCAGGATCAATGCCGTATTGGTCGTAGTCGTTTTTTCTTTTATAACTGTTGGTGTTCCGACAATGTCCCCGTTTTCATTAATCATAACTGTAAAAACAATGGTGCAGTTTTCTTCAGATTCGATTTCGCTAACATCCGGTTTAGCTATGAGGTATCTTTTTTCACCGTCTCCGCTGCCTATTCCGTCATCATTACCAAAATTATTTCCATTGCCTGATCCATGTCCCCCGTTACCTCCGAAAGGATTGTTCTCAGGTGTTTTTGGTTTGGTTGGCGTTACGGGCTTCCCTTTTGACAGGCAATTATCCAGCTCTTCCTTTAATAGGGAATTTTCGGCAGAGCATTCGGTGAATTTTTTGTGAATGCTCTCAACGTTGTACTCCAATGTTTGAGTATAAGTTAACTGATAACCAAATTTTTTCAGTTGAAGAGCTAATTCGGTTTTTAATGAGTCTGTTACTGCCGTTTGTTGTTTCAAGGCAAATTCCAGCGAATCATTGGTCGCAATTTGCATTGCCAGAGCGGCATTTAGTTCCTTTTTGGATTGCGCAAAACCTGCAGCTGGAACCAGTAATATAATGATGATCAATGTTTTCATGTTGTAAGTGTTATGCTTGTAGGGAATGGTCACAAACATTCCCTACAATGTTTTTGATCTATTATCTTTCCTGGCACAATTCCACCAAAACTCCGTTTGCAGTTTTCGGATGAACGAACGCAACCAGTTTGTTGTCTGCACCGTTTTTCGGAACCTCATTCAGAAGAGTGAACCCTTTGTCGGCTAAATCCTTCATGGAAGTCTCAATATCCGTGACGTCAAAAGCAATGTGATGAATTCCTTCTCCTTTTTTTGCAATGAACTTCGCAATCGGGCTATTCTCATTGGTCGCTTCCAGCAATTCTATCTTTGAATCTCCCACCTGGAAAAAAGCGGTCATCACTCCTTCGCTTTCAACTCCTTCTTTTTTGTAACACGGTGTACCTAGCAATTCAGTGTAAGTTGCTATTGCTTCATCCAGATTCGAAACTGCAATTCCGATATGTTCTATTTTATTCATCATAATTATTGGGCGTAAAAAAACCGATCACTGAGTCCGCCGCGGCGGAAAGTGCCTTCAAAAAAAATCCCTAGTTAATTCAATAACCAGGGATTTCAATATTTTGTTCGAACGAATTATCCTTTAAAGAATTTCTCCATTTTATTATCGAAGTTGATGTAGTAAGCACCTTTTTGAAGATTGCCACATGGAACCGAGCTGCCAACACCTTTCTTAACTATGTTACCGTAAGCGTCGTAGATCTCGTAACGTGTTTCAACAGCTTTTCCGCCTGCAGTAAAGTTGATAACATCTTTTACTTTAACCGGATTTTTAGAAACTGATGCCACAGTAGCAGAGAATTTCACTTCTTTGGATGCTCGTGGTGTTCCCGAGTGGTCAATCTGAACTACACGTACGGTGTTTTCACCCGAATGAGGAGTCACCTGGAATTCATAAGAATTAGTCCCAGTAGTTCCTTTTCCCTGAACCTCACCTACCTGAACCCATTTGTTCCAGCGATATTGTTCAATTATAAAAGGAAGTTTACCCTGCTCGTTCGTTGTTTTCCATGTAAGCATTCCGCCTGATGTACATTTTATATCCGAAGCAACAAATGTTGACTTAGGAAGAAGAACTTCAGGATTCAGAATTTTTGGCTTACAACCGTCATTGTGCTCAATAACGATGAAAACTGGATCACCGATTTCCACATTAAATAATGAGAAATCGATTTCAAATGCACTTGAAGCACAGCCTCCGGGCATTACATCACCGTTTACAGTTACTTTCGTGGCGCAAAAACCAAATCCGTCACCATCCATTGGGTTCTGAACGTACAAGTTTTTACCTTGATAACTTCCTTCAATAGACAATGCCGCGAAGCTATAAGAGCTTACGAAAATTACCGAAATAACGGCGAAAAATAGTTGTATTGGTCTTTTCATTTGTTAGTGCTACACTAAAACTAGGGGCAAGTATAATTCCAATTTTCAAGAAAAACAAATTTACCGTGTAATTTATTTATTTAGTTGGAATAATTTCAGCGGTGCTTATTATCAATTCAGTCGTCAGTATAATGTATTTCGTCGAAAACTGTTTATTATATTTGATCTTATATTACGGTTTAATCAATAGAAATGCTTAATGGTTCAATAGTGAAAAAGGGGTGTCATTTATTTTTACTAAACTTGTAATCCAACAAATAACAACGACTTATGAATAAATTACTGCTCTGCATTTCCTTATTATTGGTCATTTCGCTGCCTTCCTGTTCTTCCGATAGCAAACAACAATTCGAATTTGCAGGTGGAACGCTGAAATTGTGTCTCGATATTGATCCGGGTACTTTTGTGCCCAGGGACATAAAAGATACTTATTCTGCTACAGTGGTTTCCCAGGTTGCTGAATGCCTGGTTAGTTTTAATCCTGAAGATTTATCAGTACAGCCGCAATTGGCGGAAAAATGGTCTATTTCACCGGATGGACGCGTGTTTTCATTTACTATACGGAAGGATGTGCTTTTTCACCCGCACAAAATGTTTACTTCAGATGATGACAGGCAACTTACTTTAGATGATGTGCTTTATTCTTTTGAAGAATCGTGCAGACCTGATAAAAATGGTGATGCGACGAATGCCTACATTTCATTGTTTGGAAACCAGGTTGTTGGGGCACGCGAGTTTTTCGAAGGAAAAGCGAAATCTATTAAAGGATTTAAAGTTAAAGGCAATGTTTTTGAATTGACGCTTGAAAAACCAGACCCGAATTATATCAATAAACTGGCCCAGGTGAATGCAGCTATCGTTTCGAAGAAAATCGGAAAAACGAATGCAACTGATTGTGTTGGGACCGGTCCGTTTGTACTTGCTGAAGTTATTGACGGAGAAGAAAAACAAATTGTGCTTACCAAAAATGAGGATTATTACCTCACTGACAAGAAAGGAAATTCATTGCCTTATTTAGATTCGGTTGTTTTTATAGTTGAACCTAGAAAATTAGAGCAATTGGAGAAATTTGAATCCGGTGAAACCCAGTTCTTAAGTTCGCTGCCTACTTCCAGAATTACTGAAATGCTGGAAGGAAGAATTAAGGATTTTAACTCGGAACCGCCGTTGATGGTGCTTCACAATAACCCGCTGTTGATCACGAACTACTACTTCTTCAATATGAATGAAGAACGGTTCAAAGACCCACGCGTACGTCAGGCATTTAATTATGCCATAGACCGGGAACGAATTACACGTGACGTTTTACACGGGCAATATCATGAAAACGGAATTTATGGAATGGTTCCGCCTATTGGAACTGCGTTTAAAGGATATGACTTTTCAGGTGTAAAAAAAGCAGGTTATTCTTACAACCCGGAATTAGCCAAAAAATTATTGGCCGAAGCGGGTTTCCCAAATGGAAAAGGATTCGGCTCTGTGAATCTGCGTATTAATATCGGCGATGTTAACAGTGCTGTTGCCGAAGAAATCAGTTCGCAAATTTATCAGAACCTTGGTATCAACGTGAATATTGATGGCTCTTCGTTTGAATTGAAGGATGAGGATGCTGATTACGCACGCGGAGATATGTTCAGAACTGCGTGGATTGCTGATTTCTCAAGTCCGGAAACTTTTCTAGGAAATTTCTACGGTGGTTACCTTCCTGCTAACCCGGGAGCACCTTCTCAAATGAATCAGGCCCGTTACCGGAATGTGGTTTTTGATAAGTATTTTGAGCAGGCACGTGAAGCAAATTCACAGCGTGAAAGCTATCGTTTGTTTGCAGAAGCTGAAAAAGAGTTGCTGAAAGATCCTCCGATTATTGTTCTTTGGTACGCAAATGAGTTTCAATTAAGCTATTCAAAAGTTCGGAACCTGAAGGTGAATGCAATGAATTTCCTCGACCTGAAGGAAGTATACATGAAAGACTGGACAAAAGAAGAATTCTTGAAATCGATTCAGTAGTTTCCCTATTTTTGGCTCTATGAAACTGACATGCTTAATTGCCTTTTTGTGCCTTTACGTGCAAATGTGGGCGCAGCCTACTCAAATTGTTCGCGGGAAAGTTCGTGAAACAGAAACCGAATACGAAATGATCGGTGTAACGGTCAAGATTTTACTTCCTGAAAATAAAATGATCGGCGTAGTCACAGATGAAAATGGCGATTATCGTTTGGAGAATGTTCCGGTTGGTAAGCACGAGATGCATGTTTCTTTTCCTGGATTCGAACCAACAACTATCAGTATTACAGTCAATTCAGGCAATCAGGCGGTTTATGATGTAAAATTGCAGGAACAGGTAAATGAAATTCAGGAAGTTCTTATTTCCGGGGTGAAAGAGGGAGAAGTAAAGAATGACATGGCAACGGTTTCAGCTCAGCAATTCTCAGTTGCAGAAACCGAGCGTTTTGCCGGTTCACGCGGAGATCCCGCACGAATGGCCAGTAACTTTGCCGGTGTTCAGGGAGCAGATGATTCCAGAAATGATATTGTTGTAAGAGGAAATTCACCTCTGGGAATCGTTTATAAGGTAGAAGGAATTGATATTCCGAATCCATCTCATTTTTCCATTTCAGGTTCTTCCGGCGGACCTGTTTCCATTATTAATAACAAGAGTTTAGCCAATTCGGATTTCTTTATGTCGGCTTTCCCGGCAGAATACGGGAATTCACTTTCGGGAATTTTCGATTTAAAATTGCGAAACGGAAACAATGAACGCCATGAGTTTACCGGGCAGTTCGGTTTCCTCGGAACCGAAGTTCTGGCAGAAGGCCCGCTCTCTAAAAGAAAAGGAAGCAGCTATTTGTTCATGGGCCGTTATTCCACTTTGAGTTTATTCCAGTTCATGGGAATTAAGATTGGAACAGATGCCGTTCCGGTATATGGTGACGTGGCTTTTCGCTTTAATTTTCCGTTGAAGAACAGAGGACAGCTTTCGTTTTGGGGTTTGGGCGGTAAAAGTGAAATTGCTATTATGATCTCAGACCAAACAGAATTATCAACCGAGTTTTATGGGGAAGGAGACCGCGATCAGTATTTCGGTACTTCCATGGGAACAATGGGGTTGACGTATAAAAAGTCGTTGAACGAAAAAACCTTTTTTACTGCAACTTTAGCGCAATCAATTGAGGAACAGCATTCGCATCATAACTACCTCATTCGTTCGCTCGACACTACAACTGTTGACGGGCAGGAACAAGTCCGTATCAATATAGACAGCGTTTATGCGCTAATGGGCTACCAGTTCAAAACAACAAAAACCTCCTTCGCAGCTGTTTTTAATCACAAGATTTCAAAGCAACATGTTTTACGATTCGGACTGAATTCAGATTTCCTGGTATTCAACATGATCGATTCGGTAAAAAACCAAACGCATACTGCATTTATCAATCGCTGGGATTATACCGGTTCTGCCGTTATTCTTCAGCCTTTTGTTCAATGGAAATACAAGGTCACTGACAATTTTCAGGTAACTGCCGGTCTACATAGTCAGTACTTCAGTTTATCGAATAGCCTGAGTGCCTTAGAGCCGAGAGCCGGATTCAAATACAATACGGAGAAAGAGTGGTCGTTTTTTGGCGGAGTTGGATTACATAGTCAAACGCAACCATATTATACATATACCTATCATTTGACAGATGCACAGGGAAACACCAACCTGCATAACAAGAAAATGGGTTTTTCTAAGGCAGCTCACAGTGCGCTTGGTTTCGAGAAAGGTTTGAAAAAGGGATTTGTTATTCGTTCCGAGGTTTATTACCAATACTTGTATCAGATTCCTGTAACAGTTCAGCCGTCTGCTTTTTCCATGATTAACCAGGGAAGCGGTTTTGCACGTTTCTTTCCGGATACATTGAAGAATACTGGAACAGGTGTGAATTACGGTATCGAATTAACCATTCAGAAATATTTCAATAAAAGCTTTTATGTACTCTTTACGGCTTCTTTGTATGACAGTAAGTATAAAGGAAGTGACGGAGTTGAGAGAAATACTTCTTACAATGGCTTGTACACTACAAACGTCTTATTCGGGAAAGAGTTTAAGCTGAACGCAAAACACACCATTGGTATAGGCGGAAAAGTTACTGTTGCCGGCGGAAAACGTTACGGTTACGTTGACCTTGAGCAGACTGAGGCTCAAAACGAATTAATCTATTCAGACAGTTTGTTCAACGAGCGTCAGTTTAAAGACTATTTCAGAGCCGATCTGAAAGTGAGCTGGAAATTAAACGCGGATAAAGCAACTCATGAAATCGGTCTGGATTTGGTGAACTTATTCAACACACGAAACATTTTGAGTTTGGCGTATGCGCCGAACCTGGTGAATCCGGATGCAGAGCCTATTGCTGAAAAAACGCAACTGGGATTCCTTCCATTGTTCTATTACCGAATTAGTTTCAAACTGGCTTCGGGTAAAATGGAGTAATATTTCCCGCAGAGGAGCGCTGAAGTTCGCTGATGTTGGGCATATATCTGAATGATCACATAAGTAAGTAATCTGTCCCGGGACAGATTACTTGATACTTGACTGAACTCTAGAAACTTATAAACCTCTGTGCTCGTCCGTGTCCGTCTGCGGGAAAATCACAGCTTGGTTTTCTTCCTTATCATGTTTCCCAGGATTCAGTTCTAAAACAGAGAGACGGAATGTGGTGAACATCAATAATCTGAAACAATTAGTTCTTAGGTTGGTAATTCACCATCCAGTTAATTCCGTATTTATCTGTAAAGCTTCCGTAATAGGAACCAAAGAACATATCTTCTAAAGGCATAGTCACTTTTCCGCCTGCTGAAAGTTCATTGAAAATGCGGTCGGCTTCTTCTCTGGAATCCGGTTCCAGGTTGATGTGCATATTGTTCCCGGTCACTAAATCAAATCCCATTTCCTTCGGAGCATCTGTTGCCATCAAAACATGATTTCCTAAAAGCGGTAATTCTGAATGCAGGATCATATCTTTGATAAAGTCTGCCATCGGATTTTCCGGTGTTTGAGTAACTTCCCCGAAACGCTGTAAACCATTTACAAAGTCTGTTTTGAAAACACTTTTATAAAAGTTCATGGCTTCTTCTGTGTTCCCGGGAAAATTTACATACCATGAAACACGTGCTTCATTGTTTGGTTTTTTGTCTTTTCGCAACTGAAATTGTGCGTTGATAAACTCGTCGAGGTTTTCCATTGCAGAAAGGAATCCTTCTTTGAAGCCCATAGTGATGATTCCTTCCAGGTCTTCCAACGTTTTGAAGGTCAGAGTGACATTTACACGTGTATTTCCGTTTTCTTCTTTGAATGCAACTTCCCAGTTTGTTTGTGGCATTTGAGTATTGATGTTCCCTGCTTCGTCACAAAAACCATCTTTTCCTGTATACATTACCTGCGTTTCAATCTTCTCGTAATCAGCAAAACTGTAATGTCTTTCACCACTCGGACCGCTCATGTAATAAAGCCATCTTCCTCCGGGAACAAAGTTCATTGACTGAGTAACTGTTTTCCATGGTCGTGGTGCCCACCACAAATCTAGGATCTCAGGGTTCGTCCACGATTCCCATACTAAATCTACAGCAGCCGCGAATTCACGTTCAACGTAAATTTTATTGTTCGCCTTATCGGCGTTGAAATTCAAAAACAAACTATTTTTCATCTTCTTATTTTTTTGATTTTTTTAATTGTTCCAATACATCGTCTAACTGATTAAAACGATCTTCCCAAATTGCTCTGAATTGTTGGAGCCATTGATCAATTTCTTGCATTTTCTCGACCTTTAGACGGTAATGTATTTCTCTACCTTGTTTCGTGATTGTCAACAGCTCGCATTCATCAAGTAATCGAATATGTTTGGAAACTGCTTGTCGGCTGGTGTCAAAATGCTCGGCCAGGGCATTTGGTGTCATGGCCTGGGTTGCCAGCAAAGTGAGAATTAATCTTCTCGTTGGATCGGCAATGGCTTGAAAAACATCTCTTTTCATATTCAAAACTTTATTTATGCAACCGTTTGATTGCAAATATATGCAACTTTTTGGTTGCTCAAAATATTTTGAGATGAAAAATTCAGATTATTTTCAGCTGGCCACCAAATATGTTCGTGAAAGTTGCCGCGAATGCACGAATTTCATGCTCGCTAACCTGTCTGCCTAAGCATACAGGCAGGCGCTGCGCTAAAGTGAATTAAGATATTTTAAAACCGAAATGATTTTTGTTGCCGACCAATTACCCTTTTTTTCAAGATTCAGGAAGGGAGGGAACACAGAATTAATCAATGCCAAGACTTCGGAAACCAAGTAATTCGCTGGCATTATCGCCATAAAGAAAATTGATGATGACGGAGTAATCTTCGGAAGATTTATACTGTTCGAAAGACTTTTTTGCGGAAATTGAAGTGAAGTTGCCGCTCAGATTATGTTGAACGAAGTTTAATTGTTCAACGTGATCGTTCAGAGTTACCGGCTTTCCATGATCTAAGAAATACAAGGTATGAAAGACATATTCTTTGGTTCGGGAAACAATCAGATCGGTAGAAAAGGTTTCGCTTGTCCAAAAGTGGGGTGTACAAAAATGGCGCTTCACCAAGGGGTGAATTTGAAACTTACTTTGATAATTAGTAGTGATTCTGTTTGTCCAGCCGCCGTGCAGATCATCGGCCAGGTTCAGACAAACTCCGAAAGTCAATTCCGGATAGTTGTTTTGCCGGTTCAGAAGTGAAAGCGTTTCCTCCACGACTTCTTCGGTATTTAGTTGTTTGAGTTCCAGTAAGCGTTCACGAACATGCTCTTTCGCCATTGGGTTGTAGGAACCAATCGGAATTTCCAGGTTTCCTTTCGTTTGTCCTTCAAGAATTGAAAGGTATTTGTTAAAACGTTCAATAGAAGGTGGAACCGAGTAGAATTCCACCATTTTATCAATGATTGGTATTAACCTGAATTGCATGAATGGATTAGTACATCAACTGCTGCTTCCCCGAATTTTTCCATCCGGCCTGAGATTCATAATCGACAAAGAATATTTTCAGATCAGCTTGTGATTCATATTGAACAAAGTAGATTGTTTTTTTAGCCTGGCTTTCATACTCGGTAAAAAACCATTTTCCGTCATTGGTACCGGCCTGGCTTTCGTATTTTACTTTGTAAACTTTCAGATCTGCCTGTGATTCGTAATCAACAACGAAGACTTTTACGTCAGCCTGTGATTCGTATTGAACGGAATAAACTTTTTGGCCGAACAAGCTGGAAGTTCCAAGCATTAAACAAAGTGTAGTAAGTAGTTTCATAGTTTAAATTTTGAATAAGGTTTTGTGAAAGAGCAGTATCTAAAATTAGCTAATCTTCCATTTGAATTTCGTGCACGCTCAAGAAAAGTGCCAAAAATTCTTTGAAAATAAGTCCTTCATCATCATTGACATATGGAATGTAATTATTGCGGCAATTCCACCAGGCGTAAATACTTACTTCCATACGTGCGTATAAGAGCTGGTATTCCGAGCTTAGCTCAGAGAGGTATTTTTTCTCTACCTCTTCCGGACAACAGTTTTTCTTTTTCTGTTCTTCCACCAAAACTCTCCATGCCTCCAGTAACTCTTCATCCGTTCCATTCAATGCCTGTGCAGTAGAATAACAATCAGGATGCGTTTTGTCTAATAGAACTGACGGGTTGTAAAAGCTTTGAAGAAATGTTGTTTCAGCTTTGTACCATTCATTTAATTCAGTTTTTCGCTGCGCTAATAAATCGCTCCAAAATTTTCCTTCAGGAAGTTTCAAAGTAGTATAGATCTTATTCGCTTCATTGTAAAACGAATCCAATTCAATGATTTTAGTCGTATCAGTCATTTGGTGAATGTCCCAGACATGACCTACTTCAAACATACCTTTGGCCTGATTCAACAGGTAGTGATGAATCTGATTGATCTGCTCGTGAGAATAATTTTGCGTATCGAAAGTTGCATCGTAAACAGAAAGTCCCTCTTCCCATTTGTAATGACCTTGTTGCGAAAAAGAAAAACTTAAAATAAAGCAAAAAAGACAGGTGATTGCTGCTGTTTTCATGAACTAAAAGTATTCAAAAAAGACGAATGAGGCGCTTTGGCTGCTATGGTTTTCTCATTTTGTAGAAAAAAAGCACTTCTTCTTCACCCGGCATTTGAATGTCGCCCTGATTTTCCAATCCCAGTTTTTCCAGGAGTTTTTGTGAAGCAAAATTGTCTTTGGTAGTGATTGCGACCAGTTCAGGAATATTAAATTGGTTGAAAGCTGCATTTTTTACTGCTTCGGCTGATTCATACGCATATCCTTTTCCTTCATATTCCGGCAGAAATGCGAAGCCGATATCAATTCCCTCTAATCCCGGTCTGTCATACAATCCGCAGGTTCCTATTTTGGTTCCGTCGGCTTTCAATTCTACGATATAATGTCCGTAACCCAAACGTTTATATTGAGATGTAATTCGGTCTTCGATGTATTTTTCAGCTTCTGCAATAGTGTGAACATTTCTGTCGCCAATGAATCGCAGCCATTTGGGAGAATTGAAGATCGTCAGAAGAAATCCGGCATCTTCAGCAGTTGTGGATCGAACGATTAACCGTTCTGTTTCATATGATTGATAAGAGATCATAATCAAATTTTTACTGCACAAATGATAGTATGAATTTCTGTTTGGTCCTCCGGTAACGGATATTCTACTTCGAAGATCCGTTTGATCGCAAAACCGTTTTTTGTGAGATTTTCCCGGATGTGTTCTGTGCGATGATAGTAAAAATACATTGAATCTCCTGAACTTCCGGTCCTTGGTCCTGACAGTGAAGCGTCACCTGAGATAAAACTGAGGTAAAGTATTCCATTTTCATTAAGCAGCTGAAACCCGTCTGCCAAAAGTTTCTGCACGTCTTCATCTGGCATATATGGGATGCAAAATCCGATTACCAAAGCATCGAATGTTTGATCAAGTGAAAGAATATTCCTGGAATCAAGCAATTGAAAACGAGCAGTTGGATTATTTTTTGCTGCAATTTCAAGCATGTTAGGTGCAACATCTGTAGCAAGCATGTTCAAATCGGGGCGCTTTCTGAGCAGGTATCGGGTTATTATACCGGGCCCGCAAGCCAGTTCAAGAACTTCATCCTGAGATGAAGACAAAAGGTTCAGGAAAAAATCATACGATTCGTTGTAATAATCCAGTTCCATGAATTTTTCTTCGTACAACCTGGCAACCTTATTCCAGCTTTCAGCATTTTCCTTGTAGTGATCCATATTGCAGAAACCGTTTATTTGCCTTTACAATTTTCGTTGATTAAACGATCTACTTCATCTCCATATAATTTTGTGAAATTAAGTTCAAGAGCTTTTGATAAATCTGTGCAGGCTAAATCATTTTTAGTTTGCTGAATATAAATGAGTGCCCGGTTTTTAAATGCGTATGAGTTGGTAGCATCTAATTCAATTGAACGGTTCACTGCCTCAAGTGCTTCATCTAAAAGGTTTAGTTTATAAAGAGCAAACGATTTGTTATTGATTGCCATAGCGTTTTCAGGATCTTTTTCAATGACGTAATTGAACTCGCCTAAGGCCTCTTCGAATTGATTCTCTTTCAGTAATTGGAATCCGATATTAATATGAGCAGGAATAAAACTGGAATCTATTTCAATGATTTGTTTCAGATAATTCATTTTCTCTTCTCCTTTCCCAACCTTACTGCAAACGATACTGACGTTGTTTAGCGACAGCATATTTTTAGGATTATGTTTTATTGAAGTTTTGTAATAATCATAAGCTCCTGAATAATTGAAGAGACCTTCTTCTATTTCTCCGAAGCTGAAATAGATATACGATAGTTCCTCAGGTTTGGTAGTCAAAAGAAGAGCTTCATTAAAATTGTTTTTTGCGTTTTCCCAATCCTTTTCCTTGATATAAATGGCGCCTAAAAATGCAAAGGCTAGGTAATTGGGTAGTTTTTCCGTAATCCTTTGAAACACTATTTTAGACTCCGCGTAACGTTCAACTTCAAATAGTAATTGACCAAATGCGTTGTTATATTCAAGGTTTGTTGGATCAAGAGCAATGGCTTCTATAACGTAAGATATAGCCTCATTAATTTTTCCGTGTGTTGCATTCAATCCGAATTCTTTAAAATAATCTTCTGCAGATATCAACTGGCGGGTAATAACCGAAATTGCATTAAATTGAGTTTCGTTTTCTGTCGTCATATTTTCGGTTACAAATAATAAAATATGCGAGATGTTTTCCGGTAAAGTATGAATGTAGTTCAGCTTTTCTTCCATTTCCAGACTTTTTAAATCAGAAATAGGTTGCTTAAAGGAAAGAAGGGTGTCTCCAAATGGAATTATCACAAATTGTAATTCAAGATCATCTCGTTTTCCTTTAAATCCTTTCGGAATTTTCACTTTAATATTCTGAAATTCGTTAAGAGCGACGAAACTTCCATTGGAAAGGGCTTTTCCATTAAGACTTAACTCAAATTGGCTTTGTCCGAAACCGGACTGGGAGCTGAGAAATGCAAAAGCAAAAAATAAAGATCTAAACATTCGGGTCTGATTGAACGCTAAATTTACACTTATTACGATAAATAAGTCCCAACTATCTAGCTATTTCAGTAGAATGTGAACTGTCTGCAAACTTTCAATAATTGTCTTGTCAGTTACTATGAATGCTTCAAATGTTTTGGTTTCATTAGACTGAATTACGCTAGGAAAGGGATTCCCGGTGAATATTCCGGTAAATATGTCTATGTGATTTTGCTTGATTGCCCCGCCTGTATCGCCGGCAAAGAAATAGCCGTCATGAATCACCGTTTTTCCATTCGGAAGATAAATAGTTTTGCCTTTGGCTTTAGGAATATAGATGACGGTTCCGTATGGAATGACTGTTTTATCTACAGCAATTGTACGGAACGGAACGAGTGCATAATTTTTTACTCCGTTTCCATAGCCTTCGGCTTTGACCCAAAGGGTTTTGCCCCAGCTCTCAACATTTAATTTACTGTTCGCATAGATACTGCATGCGCGACAGTCAACAAATGAGCTGTCGGCGCTTTTTGCGAAGTTGATGACCGTAACATTTCCGGCTGAATCGGTAACATAAGCGGTTCCTTCGAGCGATGCGCTGCAGAAATTACAGGTGTCCGCGGTTAAGTTAGAGGAAGTTCCGTCGGCGTAAACAATAGGTACGCTGCCTCCGGAAAAAAATTGGTGAATGTAGTATTGTGTCGACCAAAGTGTAAGTGGAGTAAGGGCAGAAGTGTTTTTTGGAGCCGCAAGATTAAAGTCACCTTGTGAAGTTTGTGCGATTGCAGTGAAATTGACCGCCAGTAAAATTGCCGTTATTGTCTCTTTCAGTTTCATAAGTTGTTTCAAATCAAAACTCAAGTATAGGAAATTGGTTACTGTAAAAAGCAAAAAGTCCAACCTTTCGATTGAACTTTCATAATTCATTGGCTGGCTTAAAACCTTATTTATGCGATAACCTCTGCATCTTCGGTTAGTACGATCTTTTCTATTGCACTTTCCAACGCCTGATCTTTCAAATCGGGCATGTTTGTTCCTTCTACGCGAAATACCGTTACATCTGTCATTCCTATAAATCCTAACGCACCTCTTAAATAGGGTTCAATAAAATCAAAGGCTTTATAGGGACCATCCGAATAAAGCCCACCTGAAGCTATTGCAACATAAACTTTTTTTCCTTTCACCAAACCTTCAGGTCCGTTTTCAGAGTATTTGAAAGTTAGACCTGCCCGCGCTACCTGGTCAATCCATGATTTCAATTGCGATGGGATGGAAAAGTTGATCATCGGTGCGCTTAGAACCAAAATATCTGTTTCCATTAATTCGGCAATTGCTGTTTTGGAATAAGCTGCCAGTTCAGTCAATTCGGATGTTTGCTGGTCTTCAGGAGTAAAAAAGGCTGCCAAATGAGCCCCCGATAAATGGGGCGTGGGATTAGTTGTCAAATCACGAGTTGTTAACGAGCTCCCGGGATATTGTGTGCGAAGTTTTTCAATGATTGCTCTTCCTAATTGAGTGCTGTTGGAGTTTTCTCCGTTTGTGCTTGAAGTAATGTGAGTTATTTTTTTCATCGTTTGTGTTTTGGGTAAAATTACGTAGCTTTACTTACCAAAAGTTAGCAGTATACAATAGGTAAGTAGTTACCTTTTTGTTAGTGCTTTCACAACAAATACTCAATGGAAAAAGCTATCGAATTATATCCTGAAATTGAAGAAAGACCAACCGCTTCGGAATGCACCGCCAGTTTGAATGCAATGGAAGACGCCTTATATGTTATAGGCGGAAAGTGGAAATTGAAAGTAATTATTGCACTTCGTGAGAGTGGAGTGCGAAGATTCAATGAATTGCAGCGCAGTATTCCTGGAATTTCTGCAAAGGTGCTTTCAAATGAATTAAAGGATTTGGAGTTGAATGGTTTTGTGAAACGGAATGTGTATACACAAACTCCGGTTGTGGTTGAATACGAATTGGCAGAATACAGCGCTACTCTGAGTCCGGTTCTAAGAGAATTGGTTGAGTGGGGAAAAATGCACCGGAAAAAAATCCGTGAAATGAGATCTTGATAAGCTATGTATTATATACTATGCCGAACTAATTTAATACGTTCGGGTTACATGTCAAAATCGAAAAAGTAGGCTTTTTGTTCCTTGCTGTCGTACCAGAAGTATTTGAAATACTGATTTCCGTTTGTCCAGCTGTACAAATCTAATTTCTCAATTTTCTTTTTGTCCCACCAATCAAAATCGTCCTGCAAACCGAAACCATTGTCTTCTGTCAGGAGATCTAATTTCAATTGGTGCTTTCTGATAATCCGTTGTGCGGTTGAATCGTTGCAATTAAAACCGAATTGGTAATCGGCATCTATCCCTATAGCATCATCATGACAGTAAATGTTTTTTACATCCGGTGTAATTTCCACTTTCAAAAAATCGTGAAAGCGTTTTTTATTGAATTTTGTATCGGCTTTGTATGCATCGAATGTAGGGAAGAGATCATCTGATTTATCTTCCATTTTTGCTTCTGCTCGGTGAGCAATGTCTTTTCCTTTTTTGGCAATGCGGTTGCAGGAAGCTGTTATGCCTATTAAAACGACTGATACATAGATTATTACTGCTGAAGTTTTCAAAGTTTACTGTTTAAAGGGCTTGAAAGTTTCCTTTTTACCATTGATCATAAAACCGGTTAATTTCACTTCAGGATCGTATTCGGATTTGGAGAAATTGTAGTCCATATGAAAAACGCACATGCAGCCACAAATCGACCAACCATAACCAATATAGGTTAGATTAATGATTCCGCCTTCTACAACCGAAACGTCACACAGAAAGTGGTAGCAGCAATTGTCGTGAATAGTTACGGAAACACTTAACGTAGAATCTGTTTGTGTTGTTGAACGAATGAAATCTACACCGTTATCAATTTCCCGATCACTCACGCACTTTGGTTCTGAAACGCTTTGCAGCATCAATTGAAATTCACTACTAACTTCCCATTGATTTCCGGTGTTCGGAATAATCGTGGTACCTGCCATCAGTAAACGATCACGGTAATCGGAGGTAAGTGTTGTGTCGGTAACATATTCCTTACTACCCTGTTTCCAGTCTTTTGCATGACGAACGAATATGGTGTCGAGTTCCATTTCCTGGGCTTGAGCAGAATAATAACTTAGAACAATGAGAAAGAGGATAATTGATTTCAGGATGATGAATTTTATGATTGTATGAAATTACGCATTTTTCGCTTTGAGTATTTCCAGGTAATGTTTGTTAATCATAATTCCGAGAATGTTCCCGAACGGATCAACAACTGAAGCAGCCACAAAATTTCCCTGTCCGCGTTTATTTATCCTTGAATGGATCAGGAACAGATTGTGGTTCGTCGTGCACAATAACACCATTTTCCACTGTTTGAATATTATAAAGTTGCCCTTCTTCTGTGTAATATTTTATTGTTCCGTTTCCATTTTTGATTGTTCCATGATCTCTCGGATTTCCTTTACTATCAAAACTGCCAATTACATTCATTAAAAGTCCGTTCTCGTATTCTTTCTCAATCCACAATTGGCCATTTTGATAAAAGTATTTGTAAGTTCCCGAGATTGTATCATTCGTGTAATATTCTATTTCCTGGAGCACTCCGTTGTCATAGTATGACGCCCATTTACCTTCGAGAAGACCTCGAACCAAATTCATTTCATATTGAACAACGCCATTAGGATGGTAATATTTGCAAAGTCCGTCTCTTAAACCTGTTTTGTGAAACGTGATTCCGGATATTTCTCCTGATTCATAGTACCATTTTGCCTCACCCTCAACGTTATTTGAAATGTAATTAGTAACAGAGCCTAACTTTCCACTGGGAAAGTAGTGCTTACAAATACCTTCCATTTTCCCATCAACAAAAGAAACTTCTTTATGTAGGATTTTCTTGAAAGTTTTATCTTCAATAACGTAGAATTTCCAAGCCTTCTGACGTTCTCCATCAACATATTCTCCCTCTCCATATAGTAAATAGTACCCGAATTGCTGCATGTTTTTTCCTTCGATCGTGGTAAGGTTATAATCTTCTATGATTTCATAATCTTTCCACTTTCCCTGTCTCAAATCGTTTTTGTCTGTTTTGCCATCAGGCATGAAATGTTTATTGGCATAGCCGTTTTCCATGTAAACATTCATAATACTATCTTTTATAAAAGACATTTCCTGAGCGTGTAAATGACATGAACTGATTGCGGCAATGAGAATTAAAAGGATTTTTTTCATGATTTCTGTTGGTTGTTATCTCAGCTGCAAACATATCTGTTTTTGCCTGAACAATCAAATAAACGGACGGATACAAGATGCCTATCGACGATTATTTTTTATATTTGATTAATCGCTGAAATTACCGTCAACAATTGCCTATGCTTTTGAAAATCATCTTTACTACTTTCGTTTTGCTTTGCGTTGAGGTTGCGTTTTCTCAGGAAATATGTGATAACAATATTGACGATGACGGAGATAGAAAGATTGATTTGTTTGACGTTGAGGATTGTCCCTGTAATCAAGACAGCCTTGGGAATTCACTAATTTCAAATGGCTCGTTTGAAAATGTTAGCTGTATAGCACCCGGATATAGTTATTTGAATTGTGCGGATGGCTGGATGGCACCAACTTTTGGAACTTCAGATTTATTTATGCCAAACAGTTTTTTTCCGGCTTTTATCCCAACACCTGTTCCTGATGGCAATAATTGTGCGGGTTTTATAATGAACTTCGGTTATAATGAATATATCAGCACTTGTTTAACGGAACCTATGCGTGCCGGCGAGAGTTATATTCTCCAGTTTGATGTAGCTGCATCATTCACTAGTTCAAGTTCTTCTCCGCAAGCTTATCTTGCACTATTTGGCAAGCCTGAATGTGATACGATTCATCTGGATAATTTCGGTTGTTTGGAACAAGGAAATTGGAGCGAGATAGGAAGAGTTACTTATTTGCTGCAAAACGAATGGAGTAAGGTTGAGATGCTCGTAGAACTTTTTCAGGATGTTTCGGAAGTTTCTTTGGGCCCATCTTGTCAAAATACTCCTGTTGAAGCATTTTTTTTGGTCGACAATCTGAAGTTAGCACATACTTCACGCAAATCTATTTATCATATCCCAAATGCGTTTACACCGAATGGCGACGAGTTCAATCAACAATTCAAACCTGTATTTGTATGTGGATTTGATGAAAGTGATTATTTATTTGAGGTGTATAACAGGTGGGGAGAATTGGTATTTGCTTCTTTTGACGTTCATACAGGCTGGGATGGAACATATAATGGTCAATTGGCAGAAGGTGGTCTGTTCGGTTGGAAAATTACTTATAAAAATGAAAAATCCGCTCGTAGAGAAGTGATTACGGGGTCTGTATCTCTATTGAAATAGTTTTGTGTACCAACGAAATTGTATAAAAAAATCCCGCCTCAAAAGAAACGGGATTTACTATGAATAATTATTTCCTACAAATCAAATTTGATTCCTTGTGCCAATGGCAATGAATCGGTGTAGTTAATTGTGTTTGTCTGACGACGCATGTAAACTTTCCATGCATCAGATCCTGACTCACGTCCGCCACCGGTTTCTTTTTCACCACCGAATGCACCACCGATCTCAGCACCCGAAGTACCGATGTTTACGTTTGCGATTCCACAATCTGAACCGGCTTGCGATAAGAACGCTTCCGCCTCACGCAGGTTGTTTGTCATAATTGCAGATGAAAGTCCTTGTGGAACTCCGTTTTGAATCGCGATTGCGTTTTCAACACCACCTGAGTATTTCATTAAGTACAATACCGGGGCAAATGTTTCGTGCTGAACAATTTTGAAATGGTTTTCTGCCTCAGCAATTGCCGGTTTTACGTAGCATCCGCTTTCGTAGCCTGCTCCTGAAAGAACACCACCTTCAACAATCAGTTTACCACCTTCGGCAACAACTTGTTTCAAAGCGTTTTCGTAAGCTGCAACCGCATCTTTATCGATAAGCGGACCAACGTGATTGTTTTGATCTAACGGATCTCCGATTCGAAGCTGAGCGTAAGCTTTTACAAGCGCGTCTCTTACTTTATCGTAAACTGAGTCATGAATGATCAAACGACGTGTAGAAGTACAACGCTGTCCTGCCGTTCCAACTGCACCGAATACAGCTCCAGGAACAACAATTTTCAAGTCGGCACTTTCAGTAATGATTACCGCGTTGTTTCCGCCTAATTCCAATAAATGGCGACCTAAACGTTTTCCAACTGCTTCACCAACCAATTTACCCATACGAGTAGAACCTGTTGCAGAAACTAAAGGAACGCGAGTGTCATTCGACATTAAGATCCCTAAATCAGCGCCACCGATCAATAAGCTGGAAACTCCTTCAGGGACATTGTTTGCTTCGAAAACTTCTTGTGTTAACTTTTGACATGCAATTGCAGTCAAAGGTGTTTTTTCGGATGGCTTCCAAACACAAACGTCACCACAAACCCAAGCCAAAGCTGTATTCCAGTTCCAAACCGCAACCGGGAAGTTGAAAGCGGAAATAATTCCTACAATACCTAGCGGGTGATACTGCTCATACATTCTGTGACCTGCACGTTCAGAGTGCATTGTTAAACCGTATAATTGACGGGAAAGTCCAACAGCGAAATCACAGATATCGATCATTTCCTGAACTTCTCCTAATCCTTCCTGCAGTGATTTCCCCATTTCGTAAGAAACCAACTGGCCTAGAGGCTCTTTGTATTCTCTGATTTTTTCAGCCAACTGACGAACCACTTCACCTCTTTTAGGTGCAGGTACCATACGCCAGCTTTTGTAAGCTTCCTGAGCTTTCATTATTACTGCTTCGTATTCTGCTTCAGTAGCGGAAATAACCGATCCGATTACTTTTCCATCGGCCGGAGAAATTGAATCTATTTGAGGGCCACGTGTATTAAACCAGTGTCCGCCTGTTGAAGCACCACGATTGGTAGCTTCTATTCCTAAAGTTTGTAATGCATCTTGGATTCCAAGTTCTGTTGCAGTTGTAGACATGCGTATGAAATTTGTTTGTGCAAAATTACACAAAAATTACTACCTGAGTTTTGTAACTTATGTTAACCTTATCGATATTGTTGAACATATTTTTTATCGGTGATAGATTTTAAATTTTTCGAATGTTTTTTGTCCGGGAATATTTACACTCATCAGGTAAAAATCTTTTTCTTTAGAGATTACCTGATAAATAAATTTATCTCCTTTAACACTGAAATTTGACCTCGTTTGATTGTTGCTTTCTATAAAAATCAATTCAAATTCCGTATCATTAATCCAATTGCAAGTCAGTTTAGAGAAAGTCTTATCTGTAAACGAGTCGGTCCAATATCCGGTTTCCATCAAAACATTTGTTGTATCTCCATTAACCTCGAAATAATAGAATTTGTTTTGTTTTTTAAATTCCGCCAGGGCCATTTCAGAAATTTCCGATTTTGGTTTTTTAGTTACTCGTTCTACAGCTTCTTTCGGTGGTTCTAACCTGTTTAATAAATCTTGAAATTCCACGCAATTTCTTTGAAGTCTAAAGTAAACCTGGTTTCCAACTTGGTCAACTTTTGATTCGTCGATTTTTGCCAGATACGGAAAGAGTTGATTTTCATATAATGACTTTATTTTAAGATTATCATCTTTAATTTTCAATTTTTCTAAGTAATCACACATAACATTAGAAACTGAATCAATTTCCGTCATAGTTTGTGAAAATGTGACATTAGATATTCCAAGTAATACAATTATTAGGTTTTTTTTCATGCTGCTCAAATTGTTTAGGTATTGTGGATAGATATTCTTCTCAGTTGATCAATTTTTTATTTGTTGTCTATTCCGCTCCTTCAATCTGTAGCCGATGCTGCTCAACCTGAAATTTATTAAAATTATCCCATTTAGGAGCCGAACTCATTTTGTGACCAACCATCGAATCAATGCACGTGTTTTCGTTTTTGTATTTATCATGCAGTACTTCCAGGATTTTAAAGAAAAAATCATCGAGCATCTTGATTGAATCAAATTCAGTTTTGAATGAATTCAGCTGCAATAAATCCAGTATTGCTTTTTTTTCTTCGTCGTTTACTTCTGTGAGATAACCGTTTTTTAACGATTTGAAGACTAAATTATTCCAAACCACGCTGTCGTGCCCCCAGGTTACATTCGGAAGATTCAGCGAGTGTTCACAAATCAGGATAATAGCGAGCAGAACATCGTTTAAATAGCTTGCAGGGAATTCATCAAAGCTTCTGAATTCAAAACCGCTCTGGTACATTTTTTCTTGGTTGAAATCCAAACCGATATCGGCAAGTAATTCGTAACTCAGTTCTGATTCAACCCGATCGCGCCACCAGATATTTTCTTCTTTGTCAAACTTCAGGAGCTTTCTGAATTCTTCTACGCTATAAGTCAGCACTTTTCCTTTCGCCATTGCTTTGTTGAAAGTACCGACTCCGGTGTAACGCGACATGGCGTTTCTCATGGATCCGGAAGCAAATTTTTCCTTTAAATGGAACTTCTTGCCGATGGTTTCCATAATATCAGGACTGCCGAGTGTTGCAATGAAGAAAGGTTCAAACCATTGCAGCAGGTAGATGGCGTTGGAGTGTTTGGCATCAAATCCCGGGTAGTCTAAAATTCTGCTGTTTTCTGTTAGTGTTGGCAATGTAAGGTGAAAATGATAAGTCCCGTTATTAAACAGTACCAGGTTTTCCTGGTTAGACATAAACATGTTCAACCCTATATTGTATTTCGGGAAATTCAACTTTCCTTTTAACACAGCCGATTCGTTCAGTTTATCGATGAATAACTGTTTGGTAGCTTTTAGCTCGTCACAAGAATCGGATACTGTTCTGTTTTCAAAGTATTTGGTTACAAATTCAATGGAATCACCGTCAAAATTTACAGATCCCATCGGATTGTTCTTTTGGGTGATCATACTTCGAATATTGTACGGCTGTGTTTCAAGAAATGCTTCCAGGATGGATTTTCCGAGATATTCCGGATTGTCGACCGCCGGTTTGGTAGTTGCTAAAGTCTTGTGCTGATAGTTTAGATCCAGTTTATCAAGTGAATGACTATTGATCATTCGGCTTACGCGGTACTTTTTATTTTTATCGAAAGCGGCTTCCAGAGCAAGTGCCAGACTTCCCGATTTATAACAGGTTCTGTAATCAATACTATATCGTTCATAACCGACTTTTTCCTGTATCAATGCCCCGGAAACAATGACTGATTCTTCGAATTGCAGGTAGGTTTCGTTTTCTAATCCAATTCCCCAGTAGTATTTGTTTTTCTGATTTTCTTTCATTTATGTTAATTGGATTACGAACGTTTTTAAAGTTTTGAAGCAATTCTGTTTAATCATGGTAATAGAAAACATGCGAGGAATACCGCTCATGGTTCCACCAATCTTTTCTTGCTTTGGAAAAGTAGTTGTAATTCAGTTTCCCTGCCTGCGACTGCAAAGGATAGATAACAACTCCGTTTTCCCGGTATGCCTTTTTCGCGCTGGTTTCGGGAACAATAACTGCGATGTGCCCGGAAAGGCCTGCCGTTTTTCGTTTGGCGCAAATGATCCCGACTCCACCTTCGTTATTCACTTTCTCCTGAATTTCATCCAGGTCAGTCATTCTTTTCCAGCCAAAACCAGCTCCCCACATTAATAACCAATCGTGGATGGCGCTCGAGTATATCCGGGCAACGGTTTCGTCATAAACAGGCACCACGTCTTGTCCGGCCAGTATTTTTTCGAGAGATTCTTTTGTCCACCAAACCGTAGGCAGATACACTTGTGCGAAACAGCAAAAGTCATACGCATACACATTGCAATAGGTATCATCAGCAGTTCGCTGATATCTCAGAGTGTGCTTAACATCCAGTTTGTCAATAATCTGAGCAATGCTTTCCCGTTTGGTTTCAGCATTGGTCAAATCCCGATAAGGAACATCGGAATCACTGATAGGATGTGGCTTCGCTGCCTGGGAATCTAAACGGGATTCCGGATCCGGTAATAAATGAGCACTTTTTATTTGTCCATTAGGTATTGGATCTTCAACAAGCGCTTTCGAATGAGTTCCTGTAGTTTCTTCTTTCATCTTTGCAGGTTTGTAACGCAATGATTGCCGTCTGCAACGGCGGGTGGGTAAAGTTACAATTTCAGATGGAACTTGTCTTTGCGCAGGATAAATGTAAAACGGGTTGTTTTCAACAGATTAGTAACAGGCGCTTTTCTCCGGGTTTTTCTTCCGGTGCCCGATGTAAACAAGGAGGAACGCTGCTTTCAGGATGATCAACAGCTATTCTCCACAAATTACCAATTCCTAAACTGACAGGATGTGCCCCGGGTTTAGCTGCGTAGTGCAGATCAAAGAAATATTCGCTTAAAAATGACTCAAAACCTTCATCTGGTCCGTCATACAATTTTTTAAGTTCAGCCCGTATTTCAGGAACGAGTATTTTTTGGATTCCCTGTGAATTAGGCAGTATTTCACTTGGCGCGCCGTAGTAAGTGCATAAAAAAGTGTTGGTTGGAACGGGAGAGCGATCTACATGAAACGAATAAACATCGGTTGGGAAAAACGGGTATGAATCGTCACGCGCATAGTTTCTGATGATATTGAGCGTTGGTTCTGCGCCATGCGCTTTCAATAGTTTTAGGTCATTTATGAGAATTTCCCGTGCAAGCTGTCCCTGTTCACTCAGTTCGAATGCAAGCAGACCGTCTTCATGAAGAACTACAATATTTTCTTCGTTCAGCTCTACCTTGCTAACAATCTCAGAAAAATCACCGACCAATTCACGCTTCCAGCAAATGGCATTTATCTCATCATGAAAAGGGGTGGAGATGAGGTCGTTGAAATTGGTGACTTGATGGATTTGATGTTCCGATTTATAGAAGTCAGTCATAGAGATTATATACGGTAAAATTGATTGATGAAATTTGTAACGCTCAATTGAAATTGCATGGATGGACTATTAAAGATGCTTAAATTGTTTGTAAGTACAACAAGGAATCACACAATTTGGACATTGTAGTTAGCCACTGACGGGATCTTACTTTTTCAGTTATTTCACAATAAATATTATGTCCGTCATAGCAGTGAATATTTTTGTTTTCCCTTTGAACTCGAATTCTATTTTTAGATCTTCAGTTTTTTTTGTTTTGAAGTTGTCTAAATATGATAAAATTGTTGGTTTTAAAAGGTCAATATTTCGTTTCAATTTCCAGGAATTTGTGAAGTCGTCGGTATCAACAAGTACAAGAAACAAACGATTTTCAGAACCAAAACGCATTTCACCTTGATTTTCATAAAGCCAAGTTGCTAATGTTTTTGGGTTGTCTTGTACTTCTTTTAAAATTTCTAATCTTTCTTCTTTTAACGTTTTAAGAATATCTAAACTAAAAGCATCATTTCGATCTTTTAATTTCTCAACTATTTCGTAAAAAATATTTGACGCTTTGGCTTTTTTATCAAAAGAAATTTTGAATAGTTTTGCTTGCGCTTTTAAATAAGTTAGTTCAACACAATTTGCTTGTGTTTCTTTTATTGCTTTGACTATTTCTTTTAATTCACTCGATATAGATTTTCCTTTTGGAAAAGCTTTTAAAATGTTTTTTAATTCTTTTTCTACACTTTCATTTTTAATAAAATTTAAAGAAATAGACTTTGCATAGTCTAATGCAATCTTATGTGCCTTTTCTGTATATTTTTGTTTTCTTTTTTGCTTAATATATTCTGCTGGCAGATAAGTTACTTTCAAATCAAAAGGTACATTGTCAATAAAAAAATCAACGCTTTTAATTTGTCCCACCGTTGGTAAAACTTCAGCGTGGGATTTAAAAATATGTTCGATTAAAATACTACTCCAATGGTTATACCAACTATTTAAAAGATAACCTTGGACTGCACTATTTATTTCAGTCTCAAATTTAGAAAGTAAATTTTCATATGAGGGATTTTGGACTTTCACATAACGTTTTATTAAGTATTTGTCCAAAGAATTTTGATAATCACCACCCCAATCAAAGTTCTGAAGTTTATATAATTCTGAAACAAGTTGTTCTGTATTAAGTGTTTTAACTTGTTTGTCATTTTCTAATTTTATAAAATCATCAAGAATTTGATGCGATTTAATAACATCGGAACTTAATATATTGTATAATTCAATGAATTGTTTTGCAACTGCAGTTTCTTGCAAATTAATATTATTGATTTTTATGAAATCACCAATGAGTTCTTTTCTAGTAATAGATTTTGTTTTAAGCCATAAAAGTCCAAACGTGTCATTACTAAATTCTTCGAGGTCTTCATTTTTATGTGATTTATCCCAGTGATTAAAGTCCTTCATTTACCAGTTGCTCTTTATGATTATTTGAAACGAAGTGTTTCTTTTTAGGACTGCAAACAAATAATATTTCCTGGCTACCTGCAACGCTTCCCTTTCCGCCTCTTCCGTTTTGATATGTTTTCGCTTCAACAGATACGTTTCGATATTTTGAAATTAATTTTTCAAATTCTTGTATTCCTGGGTAACTCCTGTTGTTGTAGCTAATTAACCAATTAGGGATTTCTTCCGATAATTCAAATAGTTTTTCAAAAGAAGAGATTACATCTCTTTTCTTGTCGAAGCCGCTAAATCTTTGTGGTTCATAGCGTTTTATACCATTTATAAATTCTTTGTCTCCCCAATACTCTGTATAAGTTTCTAGCAAATGATAAAAACCCTGATAATCAGCGTGACTATCACAATATGGTGGGTCAAAATATGCCAAATCAACATTCTCTATTTCAGGTAATAATTCTAAAATATTTTGATTATAACTGTGATTATCTTGCTTATTATCAAAAACCGCATTATTGTATTTTGGAAGTAATTCTTCAAAAATTTCTTTAACTGGTCTAATTAAACTTCGGTTACGTTTTATTCTTTCTGGGTCGCTTGCATAAACTAATGCTTGTGTATGACCAAAATGACCCATTGTTATTTTTCGGGTCATACTTCTATTGATAACCGTGAAAGCAAGAGCTTGCTTAAATTCGTTTTCTAATAATGGAATATTTGCTCTGAAATTATCTAAAAACTTTGCTTCCTCCTTTTTAAAAAAAACATTTGTAAATGTTTTTTCAATTAAATCGAAGTTACCTTTGTTTTTTGCAGTTTGAAAAAGAATATCCAAATCCTTCTTCTCTAATTTAGTTGCCTTGTTTTCAATTAATGCTTTACCAATTTGATTATTAAAATTTAAAAAGTCGTTTGTAATAACCTTATATCCCTGTTGTTTCAATAAATAACCAACAGATTGTGAACCCGCAAAAGCGTCAATAGCAGATTTTATGTTTTTGGGGATAAACTGATTGAGCCAAGGCAATAAAGTGTGCTTTGAACCTAAATATTGAGGTTCAGGAAATTGGTAATTAAAATATTGATATTCTTCAAAAAGCATACTTAAATTTCTATATTCTAAAGTTTATAAAGGTAAGCTATTTTTAGTTTGGTGATTATAACATGCCAAAGCACACTTAATTTAGATGTGTAACTCTCTCAAATCACCCCCTTCGCCTTCAACTCCAAATACTTATTAATCGTATTAATGGCAAATTGCGTTAATAAATGGCACACAATCCTAGTCGGTAAACTCAAATGTTTCCATTACACTATAAGCTTCATTTAATAACTTTTTACTCAGTTTCTGATCGTATGACACACTTAATTCGTAGTAAATGTCATTACGTTGAAAAATGATGATTCTGCAAGCAGTAGAATAATGCTGAATTTTAGCTGTAAAGGTAATAGCGACTGCATCAACACCTTTGAACTTGATTTTTTCTTCCTTCTGAATGACAATTTTCTCCATGAAATCGGTAGCCATCAATTTTTGTTTATAAGCAATATTGGCAGAATCAATCGTTGCGAACGTAGAGGGTTCTGAAGTTACGAATAATGTCGTGCCAATATATTCGCTACTTTCTTTAAAATCAGGAGTTGCCCCGGATACCATTATTTGGGTTGGTGATTCCGTTGTCCTTACAATCCAGGTGTCAGGATGTTGTATAGCATACGTAGTAGAAGTTTCTTTCTTCCAATCTTTTTGAGCAAATGATTGAAAGGATACAAGAATTAAAAAAAGGCTTAGGTAGTTTTTCATAAATTGGTTTTAAAGTTTATTGTTTCAAATCACCCCCTTAGCCTTCAGCTCCAAATACTTATTAATCGTATTGATCGACAAATCTTCCGGGCGAGTTAGAATACTCTGAATTCCGAATTGTTTTAATTCTCTTGCCAAAGCCCATTTCACTCCGCCCATTTTCTCGGCGATGGTGGCCTGGATCAAATCTTTGTTGCTTGAGACCGGTTGCTGTGAAAGTAATTCGAGTTCGTTGTTCTGGAAGAAAATCACGATGAGTACGTGTCGTTTGTTTAAACGCTGCAGCATCGGAAGTGCTCTGCGCATGGCAAATTCACTTTCGAAATTGGTGAACAGGAATAACAACGAACGCGTTTTGATCTGCGTTCGGATGGTTTGATAAAGCAATTCGTAGTTACTTTCCTTGAAATGCGTTTTTTGGTTGTACAATCCTTCCAAAATGCGGCCAAGCTGCCCGGCGCTTTTATCGGCGGGAATAATGGTCCCGATCTTATCTGAGAAAGTGAACAATCCTGCACGATCGCCTTTTCGTAACGCGATATTGGAAAATACCAGGGAGGAATTGATTGCATAATCGAGCATGTTCATTCCCTCAAATGCCAGTTGCATCGGACGGCTTTTATCAATTAGACAGTAAACCGGCTGCGATTTCTCGTCCTGGTACTGATTTACCATCAGCTCGTTTTTCCGGCTGGTAGCTTTCCAGTTTACGTTGCGGACATCATCGCCCTGAACGTAGTTCTTGATCTGTTCGAATTCGCTTGTGTTTCCGAGACGGCGTACTTTTTTAATTCCCAGCGACTGTGTTTGCGGATTAAAAACCTTTAATTCCATCTGCTTCATCTGCAAAACGGAAGGGTAAACCCTTGCTCCCGAACTGGTCGGAAAACTTACTCTCCGCTGAACCAGGAATAAGGTTGACCGAATAAAAACAACGGCTTCGTTGAATGGATACAATCCTCTTTCGGTTGGTTTGAAAATATATGTGATAGTTTGCTTTGAGCGTGGCAGAAGTAAACGGTTCCAGAATCTTTCGCGCATCTGCATTTCCGTTGGAAATCCTTCGTAAATAGCAACGTTCAAAGGTTGTAAAGTCTGATTGATGATTTCAACCGTAATGGTATTCTCGTCGCCAAGATTCATGCGTTCCGCATAAGTTCGCTGGTACGAAACCGGTTTGCGGATAATATTTACAAGAATGATGTCCAGTAAAGTTGTTCCCAACACGATATAAACCGTCATCTTCCCATAAAACAGCAAATATGGGAACACGTATGCAGCAATCATCAAAGCGATTCCACAGCTACATGCTAAAAAGAAAAAACGGGTCAAATAAAGTGAACGAAACATAGGATCAGTTTATCTTGGAACCTCAATGGTTTGAACGATTTCACGAATCACATCTTCTACCTGAATTCCTTCCATATCTGCTTCCGGAGTTAAGATCAAACGATGGTTCAAAACGTGAATGGCTACAAACTGAATATCATCAGGAGTTACAAAATCTCTTCCGCGAATTGCAGCAAATGCTTTGGCCGCCTTTACGATGGAAAGTGATGCACGCGGTGATCCTCCAAGAAATAATTTCGCGTGGTTTCTTGTTTTATGAACTACCTGGGCAATGTAACTGATCAAACGATCTTCAATGATTACTTTCTCAACAATACGCTGAGCTTTTGCCAATTCGTCTGTTGTGAACACGGCCATTATTTCTTCCAGGTCAGGAGCTTTAGTCTGCTCTTTGTATCTGTTCAGGATCGTGACTTCTTCTTCCAGGTTCGGATAATCCATTTTCACCTTGAAGAGGAAACGGTCTAATTGTGCTTCAGGTAAGTTGTAAGTTCCTTCCTGTTCAACAGGGTTTTGAGTTGCAACTACCAGGAATGGGAATCCCATTGTATATTGGTTTCCGTCATACGTGATCTGACGCTCTTCCATTACTTCGAAAAGTGCAGCCTGCGTTTTTGCCGGCGCGCGATTAATCTCATCGATCAAAACGATATTGGAAAAAATCGGTCCTTGCTTAAACGTAAATTCGCTGTCCTTCATATTGAAGATCGAGGTACCGATTACGTCTGAGGGCATTAAATCGGGCGTAAACTGGATTCGCGAAAAATCTACTTTAAGCACTTTTGCCAATCCTTTTGAGGAAAGAGTTTTTGCTACTCCGGGAACACCTTCAAGCAGGATATGACCGTTTGCAAAAATTCCGGCTAATAACAACTCAATCATTTCTGATTGACCGATAATGTATTTGCGTAATTCCTCTCTTACACGATTCACTTTTTGGGCAACCCAAAGCAATTCGCTTTGATCTCTTTGCTGGAAACCTGTAGATTCCGACACGGCAGAAGGAACTTCAGTTTGCGCAGGTACTGCTTCATTCGGCATGTAAGCAGAATGATCTTTTTGCTCCTGGCTTTGGCCATCGTTACCCGTTGGGTTTTCCGGCAAGTTTTCTTCGTTATTCATCATGCTGTTTTACGTTTGATGTGTTCTATAATCTGGTTGAGCGCGTACTTGCTTCTCTTAGACAATAAGCCGTTTGAGATGCGGATTGTACCGCTGTTTTCTGAAGTAAATTCAGTGTGTGTTTTGTGAACGGTTGTGTTGATCGATTCCTTTATATTCAAAATGGTTTTACCCCAAATGAGTTTGTTGTAAATGAGCTGCTCGTCGTTTACTACCAATACCGGAACGAGGATCAAACGCGCTGTTAAGAATAACAGGAAGCTTCCGACCATTGCCACCACGATCCCGGTTCCACCTCCTACAATCAGTAATTGCAGTCCTTTCAGGAAAATCATCATAGCAAAAAGAAATGCTGTTCCACCAATGAGGGCAGATCTGTGCAGTTCCAGTTTTTTTCCGGCAATAAATACCTTATCATATTCTTTGCGAACTCCGGTTTTTCGATAGAATTCGTTTATTTTTCGATATACCAGCCCTAAATGCGCATTATTCACATCATTTTTTCGAGGATCAAGCAATCGCACCAATTCTTTCACATCTTCTGCCGGATAACCGGTTTTTTCTATCAGGCGCTGAATATTCTCTTCGCGCTTTTCAGGTCTGTGAAGATCAATATAGAAATAGCGGTTAACCTGGGTATAGAAATTTCTGCGCATCAGTTGCAGCACTCCGATGGGGGAGTTTTTCGATAAGTAAATACTGCTTAGCGTTTCAACAAAAGCAATGGACATGTTTCGTTTCGGGGCAAGTCCTTCAATCACATTTTCTTTTCGCTTCGTTCTGAAAATAATGAATAGCGCAATGAGTCCCATTACAAAGAAGAATGCCGTCCGCAGCGCATCATTTTGAATGATAAATTGCAGATAGGAATTGTCGCGTTGTAATTCTCCTTCGCCCTGGTTAAACGGATCGAACGGTTCTTCTTTTGGCGGAAGTGCAAATGCAAGAACAACTACGGGACGATTTTTCGGAACGTACTTCAAAATAGCCGCAGCATGTGCGTACCCGTTTCGTGTTACAACCTGGTAGTTCTTAAAAAGCTTCGGATTGGTATGGAAATGCATTTTTCCTTTCCCGAGCTTCATATAGAAAGCCGTTGGTTTGTTAACCGCAAACATGTATGCCTTATACGTTGTATCGCGAATGTTTTTCTCATTGAAAATGTACCAGTCGTCGGTTAAGGTATCATTTTGATAAACTGTCGAATAACACAAAGAAGTATCTCCGACCCATTGATAGAATTTATCATTGTATTCCCACGAAAGCGCATTGGGTTCAAAAAAGGAAGGATAACTTTCCGCATTAATGGTTTCGAATGAAAGGAACATATTTGAACCCGCGTATACGTGTTTGGTTAGTTCTTCCAAAATTCCCTGGTCCATGTACAGGTCATTCGAAACGAAAAGAAAGGTACAGCTGTCTAATTTTTTGATGGTTTTAAGCTGTTCGTATTTTTCTACAATGTAGAACGAATCTTTGGTGTGGGCCTGCAACAAATTCTTGAAAAGCGCCAGGTCCTGGGGTTCTTTTGAACGGAAATCATATTCGGTTTCCCAGTTATGGTAGATTTCATTTTTGGATGAGGATGAAGAACCGCCACTATCAAATAACCAAAGAACCAGTACTACAAAGAGTACCAGGGATGCAAGCGCTATGATTATTCGTTTATTCATTTCAATCCTTCCAGTTTTTTATAAGCACTTACCAGATCAGGTAGAATATCATAATATGCATCACGGTCTATTTCGTAATCACCGTACCAAACAATATCGTAATTGGAAACAATTTTTTCGAACTCGGAAACACCGGGTTTGCCCTGCATTTCGATGATATAGTGCATATTTGTTTTTTCCTTCTTCCAGTAAAGCATTTTGCGGTTCAGCAATTCTTTCATGGCGAAAAGGAAATAGATCCGCACACATTCTTTGTAATTCCCGCCGGCCTCAGCTTCTTCCAAACGCAATTCCAATTCTGTTTTAGAAATGGTCTCGGGGTTCATGTCTTCTTCCAAAGGTTCGAACGGAATGGTTTTTTCGCCTGGTTTTATGCTTGTAATGATGAGGTAAATGATGAATAATCCGAGCAGTATCAAAACAATGATCCCAACCGTACTCCATCCATCCCAGGAAACGTCGTTGCTGTTATAGCTGGATGATGAATTCGAACTGTTCGTAGAATACTGCGGTTCTTCTTCCTCTTCTTCCTCGGGGAATTCTGCGGGTTCCGGTTTTACAATGTTTGGATCGCCTTTTAAGGTTCCGCTTTTATCGCCTTTTGGGTTTTTAGGAATGGCTTTCCCGCTCTGAATTTGCTGCGGAGAATATGGTTTTCCCTGGTAAGGCTGAATCACGTAATTGGAACCATGCGTTGAAGAAGATGAGCGAACGGGGTCCTGGTCTAAATCTTTCGGATAAGTGTAATCGCCTTTTTGCGGGCCTTTGTATTTATCGCTTTTATCGTAACCAACTTGCTTGTGAATCTTTTTCCATTCTTTGGCAACGGGTTTTTCAGTTTGTTTTTGTGCAAAAAGAGAACCTGAGACAACCAGGCAAAGTACGATATGGAGGAAACGTTTAATCAAAATCTATTTTTGTTTCCTGTGTACGTTTGCGTTTTCCGAATTTTTCAAACTCTTTCTTCAGCCCGAATGCGGTTTCTTTTTCTCTAACCGTATAAAAGACAAAGCCAAGCATAATGACAAATAACGGCATTGTGAAGAGAATGAAAAGAATGTAAACGATCTGGCGGACAATGTTGCCCGGAACCATAAAGTTATCTGTATAATGGCGTGAAATGTACGAAACGAATTTGGCCAAAACGTCCAGCAAGTCGGGAAGCATGGGCTCTTTAACGAAATAGTTGTCCTGGTAACTGAAAACACCGGCAATGAGCTGCGCAAAAAGGAAAATAATGAATGAATAGAGCAGGAAAGTCAGAAGCAGCGTTCCGTAAGACTGCATACTGAATTTGAAACCGTTCCCCAATCGGCGGAAGAAAGATTCTTCTCCCAGCGCCGGTGTAACGCATGTTAACACAAATAATGGGGCAATGAAGAAGAGAATGGTGTAATAATACCAGGGAACGAGGAAAATAATTGCGAAAAAGAGCAGACTTCCAACATATACAAGCGGAAGTTTACTGTAATTGAAACGAATCATTTTCTTCCAGGTGAACGGTTCATGCTGATGAACAAAACCGTAGCATGTGGTTGTGATGAGCTGTGCTGCTACAATACTCCAGCCGAAAATGGCAATCCAGTCTGTTTTCAGCAGGAAGTCGGTTCCGGTAATTAAATTTAGCTGGTACGACCAATCGTATGTATGCTGAGCTGTAAGATCTGTATAACGAAGTGTGTCCTGAAGAATCAGGATTGCAATGATGATTGGTCCTGAGAAAAGGAGGTTTGCTTTAATGATTTTCCCAATGTGAACGCGATAATATGAGAATGATTCAGCGAACAGTTCACCGAATGTACGCATGCGTACCAGGCTGAATGTGCTTTTGAAATTCTTTATCGGCGGCTCGTTCTCATAAACCAAATGCGGGTTTCTGCGAGCAACAATGATCGGGTAAAGAATGAAGTAGAAGACAATGATTGCAAAACAGAAGAAGATCAAAACCCATTTCGACCACTCACTAAGAACGGCATAATTATGAGTTACGTAACTTTCAAGGAATCCGGCAACAATGAAGAACGGAATCAAACTCATCATGATCTTCAATCCACGTTTTGCTGCAAACTGCAAGCTTTGCATCCGGGTGTAGGAACCGGGGAAAAGCAAACCGTTTCCTAATGTAATTCCGGCACCTCCGGCAATAACGATTGAACTGATCTCAAAAGCACCATGAATCCAAATGGTTAGAAACGCCACCAGAAAAACACCTTTAGTGTAGAAATATGTTTGAAAAACACCCACCATGACAGCGTTTTGCATCAACATAATATGCGTTCCTATTCCAAATGCTATCCCGAATATGAAACAGCGAAAGGCAACCTGGATATTGTTGAGCGTAATATCAATGAACATTTCCAGCTGACTCTGGCTTTGGTAGATGTCGAGCGGATTTCCCTTTGCAATAAATTCGTTGGTAACAGAAACATACTGATCCGAAAGCACCACTTTCGCAAAATCCGGGTTGTTAATGGTTGTAATACAGCCAATGAAAATCCAGATGCATGAAAGAATAAAAGCAAATTGTAAATTCTTACGAGAACGATAAAGTTCTAAAGGAATGGAAGTCTTCCAAACCGTAAATAATTTCCGGAGCGATTCACTTCTTTCCTGGTGAACCAGGTTATGAATTCCCTGTGCCAGCTGATTTAGATAAACACGAACCGTGCGCTTACTGTAGAAAGTTTGTGCGTAACTAAGATCGTCGGTGATATCAGTATATAAATCAGATAATTCTTCGGGATCGGCAGCTTCATTAGCGGCAAGTTGCTGGAACTTGTGCCATTTCTTTTTATTCTGCTCGATGAAGGAAGTTTCTTTCATGGTTTGAGGAACTAAAAATATTGATTTTCTGCTGATTTGGTTACTTTCTTCGTTCTTTTTTATCGACAAAACCTAAGGAAACGAAAAAAGGCTGTAAAATTAATTACAACCTTTAGTCTGAAAGGGGTGCATTTGTGTTCATTGATATTCTTTTCTCTGGTTCTTCAGAAAGTTATCAGTTTTCTTATTTTAAACCTAAAGGCATCTGCGGGAAGCTTTGGAGCCCTCTCGTTAGAAGACTAGTTTTTTCCTCCTTTTTTGTGGAGAATCTCGAATTTGCCGATTTTCAGATAGAAACCTGAAGGATCAGATTCTGTTGTTTCTTTTTGACGTCGGAAATCAATGTCGGTTTTAAATTGTTTCGACAAACCGGTTGTAATTGGTTCAATCGGGTTACTCATTGAGCCGTATGCAACGTAAGAACTCATTTGGTCATTGGATTGTGTAATCTCTGTTTTTTCTGTTACACGATTTGCAATTTCCGGTTGATTCGGGAATAAACTTCCGCGATCATTTGTGATATTCTTGTTCGGTGTTTGCTGATTTTCTTTGTTTTCCTTATTTTCTTTTTTCTCTTCCCTGAAATTGTTCTCGGCTAACGGTGCATTCTCCTGTTTGGAAGTTTTATACAGGTGTTTTGCCTGTGTGCCGTTATTTCCATTATCCGATTGATCGTTTTTAAAATCAATTTTGTGTTCGTCCCCGTTGGTATCTTTTTGTATAGAGTACTTACTGAAGTTCGGAGTATTCGGAAGTGAGAGATTCCATTTTTCAGGGGAATAGAGTGCAGAAATTCCTATGATCAGCGCAACAGAAGCAGCTGCCGCAGAAGTGCTTAACCATAATGGAATAATGCGTGTATGCTGGTAAAGATCTTTTTTGTTTTCAAATGAAATAGTTGAAGCTGTAAGAACGGTTTTGGCATAAAGGGCCTGTTCTGTTTGATATGCAGGGTGGTTCATCAACCACAGCTGAAGATTTTTTTCTTCGTCTTTAGTTAATTGACCTTCGAGTTGGGCAACTAATGCATACTCAATAGTTTCCATTGAAATGATCAATGGTTTGTCTTCTTCTTTTTTAAGCAACTGCTTTTCGAAAGCGCTTAACGATTCATCGGATGGATTTAAAGCAGGCAATGCTTCCTCTAACTGAAGATCAGGATTCGCTTCCAGAAAAGACAGAAATGCCGATTCCATTTCCTCAGATAGATTACCATCCAGAAAATCGATGTAGAACACTTCGTAATTTTCTCTTGTTATCATGCTACTAATTCCATGTTTTTTAAATAGGCCTTCAACGTTTGTCGGCCTCTGAATATGTATACTTTCACCTGCGATTCATTTAAACCGGTTATTTCGGCAATTTCATCGTAGGCGTAACCTTCGTAATCGCGCAGCATAATTACCGATTTCTGAATTTCCGGTAAACGGTCCAAAGCTTCTGTAAGGATTTCCTGTAAATCGAAGTTTTCCTTGCTTTGAGTTACGGGCATTACCGTTTTCTCATCTATTGTTGCGCTCTTGTTTTCTTTCTTTATGACATCAATCAACGTATGGTAAGCTGTTGTAAACAAATAGGACTTCGCTTTTTCAACAGAAATGTCCTGGTGTTTCTCCCATACTTTCGCAAATGTTTCCTGAACTACGTCCTGAGACAACATGGCGTTTTTTATATGCTTCAGTACAAACCGGTAGATCGGATCTGCATATAAATCAACACTATTATTGTATTCTTTCGTAGTCATAAATAAAGTAACTGTTGGTAAGACTATCTCAATGGAATAAAGTTACAGCGAAATAAAGCTTTTTTTCAAAAAATATTTATTCTCACTAAAAGAGGGCTGATTTCCGGTTAAGGATCGCGGACGCGATAAATTGTGCCAACTTATTTTAGGACGGAGACATGCAAACAAAAAAGGATCCACCTTTCGATGAATCCTTTTGTATGTTATAAAGTTGTATTCCTTAAAACTCGAATGTTTCCATAAACTTAGTGGTAAAATTACCGGCTCTGAATTGTGGATCATCCATTAGTTTTTGATGGAATGGAATAGTTGTTTTTACACCTTCGATGATATACTCATCCAAAGCGCGTTTCATTTTCAGGATAGCTTCTTCACGCGTTTGCGCAACAACGATCAGTTTACCGATCATTGAATCGTAATTCGATGGAATCACATAACCGGCGTATGCATGCGTGTCGATACGAACTCCATGTCCGCCCGGTGAATGATAGCTGATTATTTTTCCCGGTGAAGGGCGGAAATCGTTGAACGGATCTTCTGCGTTGATACGACACTGAATAGCGTGCAAATGCGGTAAGTAGTTCTTTCCTGAAATTTTATGTCCTGCAGCGATCTTGATCTGTTCTTTGATCAAATCGTAGTCAATTACTTCTTCTGTAATAGTATGCTCAACCTGGATACGCGTGTTCATTTCCATGAAGTAGAAATCACGGTTTTTGTCAACCAAAAACTCTACGGTTCCAACGCCTTCGTAGTTCACTGCTTTAGCGGCTTTAATTGCTGCATCCCCCATGCGCTCACGCAATTCGTCAGTCATGAATGGAGATGGAGTTTCTTCTACCAATTTCTGGTGACGACGTTGGATAGAACAGTCACGCTCTGAAAGGTGACAAGCATTACCGTACTGGTCACCTGCAATCTGGATTTCGATGTGACGCGGCTCTTCAATGAATTTCTCCATGTAGATTCCGTCGTTACCGAATGCTGCCGCGGCTTCCTGACGTGCAGAATCCCAGGCGGCTTCCAATTCTTCGTCTTTCCAGACAATGCGCATTCCTTTTCCACCACCACCTGCGGTAGCTTTCAGAATTACCGGGTAAACAATCTGAGCTGCATTTTTACGTGCATCATCCAAATCTGCCAATAAGCCTACTGAACCGGGAATACACGGAACTCCTGCGGCAATCATTGTTGCTTTTGCAGTAGCTTTATCTCCCATTCCTTCGATTTGCTCGGGCAAAGCACCAATAAATTTGATTCCGTGTTCCTGACAAACTCGAGAGAATTTTGCGTTTTCTGATAAGAAACCGTAACCCGGATGAATAGCATCTGCATTTGTAATTTCTGCAGCAGCAATAATATTCGGGATCGATAAATACGATTTTGAGCTCATTGGTGGTCCGATACAAACTGCTTCATCTGCAAAACGTACAGGTAAGCTGTCTTTATCAGCGGTTGAATATACAGCAACAGTTTTGATTCCCATTTCTTTGCATGTACGAATGACACGTAAAGCTATCTCACCACGGTTGGCAATAAGTATTTTTTTAAACATAGTCTATTTGTTTATTTCAAACGTTCGACACAAGGTCTTGTTACTGCTTAAGCAGGATCTACCAAAAATAATGGTTGGTCGTATTCTACAGGAGATGCATCATCTACCAATACTTTAACGATTTTACCTGAGATCTCTGCTTCAATCTCATTGAACAATTTCATTGCTTCAATGATGCAGATTGTATCACCTTTATTGATTGTTTGACCAACAGAAACAAATGCATCTTTATCTGGTCCAGAAGAACGGTAGAACGTTCCGATCATTGGAGATTTAACTGTAATTAATCCGGCGTTTTCATCTGCTGCAGGAGCTGCTGCAACTGGAGCCGCTGGAGCCGCTACCGGGGCAGGAGCTGCAACCGGAGCTGCGATAGCCGGAGCTGCTGCTTGAACGATAATTTGAGAGTCACTTTTCTTCTCAGCCTTGATAGTGATCTTGAAATCTTTTTGTTCGATTTCCACTTCTGTTACACCTGATTTAGAAACAAACTTGATCAGATCTTGAATTTCATTTAGATTCATACGTTTCAGTTTTTATGCTCGAAAGCAGTGCTTTCCTTATTTTTCAATTATGAGTTATAAGCCCAGGTTAAATATACAGCGCCCCAAGTAAATCCGCCGCCAAAGGCAGAAAGAATGAGTTTGTCGCCTTTTTTCAATTGAGGTTCCCAGTCCCACAGGCACAATGGTAATGTACCGGCAGTTGTGTTTCCGTAACGCTGAATGTTCACCATTACTTTTTCTTTTGGTAGCCCCATTCTGTCGGCAGTAGCATCAATGATACGCAAATTTGCCTGATGCGGAACCAACCAGTCTACATCTTCTGCGGTGAGGTTGTTACGTTCCATTATTTCGGCAGAAACTTCAGCCATATTGGTAACAGCAAATTTGAACACCTGCTTACCTTCTTGTTTCACGAAATGTAAACGCTGTTCAACAGTTTCGTGGGTTGGAGGGTTCGCGGAACCACCGGCAGGCTGCAATAAATATTGTCTTCCGGAACCATCAGAACGAAGAATGGAATCCATTACTCCTAATCCTTCTGTATTCGGTTCAAGCAAAACTGCGCCGCCGCCATCTCCAAAGATCACACAAGTTGTGCGGTCTTCGTAATCTAAAATGGAGCTCATTTTGTCAACACCAACTACAATAATTTTTTTATGTTTTCCTGATTCAATAAAAGAAGCTCCCGTAGAAAGAGCATAGATGAATCCGGAGCAGGCAGCAATTAGGTCGTAACCCCAGGCGTTTTTCATTCCCACTTTGTCACAAACCACGTTTGCTGTACTTGGGAAAGGATAGTCGGGAGTTACTGTAGCCACAATAACCAACTCAATATCCATCGGGTCGGTATTTGTTTTCTTCAATAAGCCTTCAACTGCAGCTGCTGCGATATCTGAACTGGCACCGTCGCGAAGTATCCTGCGCTCTTTGATTCCTGTTCTGGAAGTAATCCATTCGTCTGATGTATCTATGATTTTCGCCAGATCATCATTGGTAACTATTTCTTCCGGCAAGTAGCCGCAAACTCCTGTAATAGCTGCAGTTATTTTACTCATTTTACTGATTAAAAGCTTCGTTAATATGTACTGCCAAGTTTGATTTTGCTACTTCATGAGAGTGAAGTAACATACTTTTTACAGCAATGTCGTTTGAGATTCCGTGTCCGATTATCACATTACCTTTCACACCTAAGATTGGTGTTCCACCATAATTTTCATAATTGAAACGGTCGAAGTATTCATCACGAATACCTCTTTTACGCATTAATGTATAAATTCCTTCCGCTTCTTTCAGTACCACATTTCCGGTGAAACCGTCGCAAACAATTACGTCGGCAATACCTGTGAAAAGGTCACGTCCTTCAACGTTACCAACAAAATTCACTTCATCGGAATCTGCCAGAAGCTGATGCGCAGCCAAAGTAAGCAAATTCCCTTTCGAAGGTTCTTCACCGATATTGAGTAATGCAACACGCGGATTCTCAATACCATATACGTTTTTTGCATACAGAGCGCCGAGAATTGCAAATTGATAAAGGACATCTGCCTTGCAATCTGCATTTGAACCAACATCAAGAAGAATGGATGATTTTCCGTCTGCAGTAGGCAGAACAGAAGTTATACACGGACGAATTACCCCCGGAATAGTGTTGACTTTATAGATTGCGCCAACGAGCATAGCCCCGGTATTACCGGTACTCGCAAATACGTCGATTTCACCCTTCGCCAATAAATCAAACCCGATAGCAATACTGCTGTTTGGTTTTTGAGGAATTGCGCGCGTGGGGTGATCGTGCATTGTAATGACATCCGGAGCATGGACAATACTAAAATCGTCCTCCGAAACATTCAATGCCAGTAGACCAGAACGAATACTCTCCTGGTCTCCAATCAATACCAATTCGGTTCCTTCGGGAAGCTCTTTTGAGGCAAGAACAGCCCCTGCGATGTTTGCATTTGGTGCAAAATCACCTCCCAAAATATCGATTCCTATCTTCATCAGCAGGAATTATTGTGCGTTAAGGCGAATTAAATCGCTACTTCTTTCTCAGCTACTACACGGCCTTTGTAGTACAACTTACCTTCATGCCAATGAGCGTGGTGAAACAAATGCGGTTGACCTGTTGTTGGACAAGTAGCAATGTTTTTCGCTTCAGCTTTGATGTGAGTTCTTCTCTTGTCGCGACGCGTTTTACCGATTTTGCGTTTTGGATGTGCCATTTTACTTATTATTAGTTTTCCGGACTACCGGAGTTTATTTCTTTAAAGTTTCGAGTACCGACCAACGCGGATCTATTGGTTTATTCGGGTCAATGTCGTCATCGTCGTCATCATCACCGTCTTCCTCTTCATCCTCGTCATCGTCGTCTCCCAGTTGATTTCTCAACCATTCTTCGTCTTCTTCGTCCCAGTCTTCGTCATCATCAAATTCATCTGGATCTAATGGTTCCGGCTCATTTGCGTTTACGATGTAAGTTCCGTACAGATTCATCATCTCTTCGTTACATTCTCCCGGTGGGTGAACAATACGATTCGGTAATGAAACAACTGCAAATTCATACAGCTGGTCTGTCATATCGATCTCAATGGTCTCAGGATGTAAAACAATTAAGTTTTCATCGTCTGACTCATCTGTACCAAATTTGTAGACCAACTTGTAGTGACCTTCAATCGGAACAGCTATCGGATCGTTACATCTGTCGCAAGCTGTAAATACAGTTCCTTCCAGATCGAAAAAAGCTACCATCATGGTGTCTTTTCTTTCCCATTTCAGTTTTACCTGTACATCACCAGCTTCTATGAGCGACTGGTCAATCAATTCAAAGAACGTTTTGTCAAGTTCGAAATCAAACTCATGCAACCCTAGTTTCATGCTACTAAGGCGAACATGGTATGCACTGTTTGGTTTTTTCACAACACAAAAATTGGAGGACAAAATTAGTAAAAATAAAACGAAACACTACCTATCAGGACGAAAAATCTGAAAAGCTTTTCGTTTCGGCTCAATTATTCAATTCTTTCCCGGTCTGAATTCCGGTGATGTCTGGATGTGTTTTCTTGCGCTTTTAGCGGATTCAAAGCAATTTCTTTCATGAATTTCCGGGTTCTGAAAGTGTCAATTGCAAGGTAAATTGCGCTGCGCATGGATTGTGCATTTGCGAGGTTCTTTCCGGCGATATCGAAGGCTGTACCGTGATCGGGAGATGTTCTAACAATTGGAAGGCCTGCTGTATAATTCACTCCTTCTTCAAAAGCCAATGCTTTAAATGCGGCTAATCCCTGATCGTGGTACATGGCAAGAACTGCATCGAAATTGGAACGATTCGGAGAGCCGAAAAAGCCATCTGCCGGGTAGGGGCCGCTCGCAAAAATATCTTCGCTTTTGGCCGCATTTATTGCCGGGGAAATGATTTCCTGTTCTTCAGTACCCATTTTTCCGTTTTCGCTGGCATGCGGATTTAATCCGAAAACAGCAATTTTTGGTCGCTGAATTCCGAAGTCCTTTCTTAAGGATGAGTCAAGCGCTTTGATCTTTGCGAGAATTTTCTCTTTTGTTAATGTGGTAGGAACTTCTTTCAAGGCAACATGAGAAGTGACCAAAGCAACACGTAATTCGTGGCTTACCATCATCATCAATGCTTCTTCCATTCCAGCCTGGTCTGCTAAAAATTCGGTATGTCCCGGAAATTTGAATCCTGCTTTTCCAATGGCTTCTTTGGAAATGGGCGCTGTAACCAAAACATCTATTTTTCCGGATGCAAGATCTTCGGTGGCTTTTTCCAAAGAAAGGAAAGCATATTTCCCTGAGGTTTCGGTTCCTTTTCCAATGTCGAAAACCATTTCGTCGTTCCAGACATTCACCATATTGATCTTGCGCGGTTGTGCTTCTAAAGCTCCTTTGCAGGTTTGGTAATTGAATTCCGGATCGTTCATTAATTTCTTATGGTACGAAAAGGTCTTTGTTGATGCGTAAATAATAGGCGTACAATCAATCAGAATGCGGTTATCGCTCAATGCTTTGATAATTACCTCCGGACCAATTCCGTTAATGTCTCCAACAGAAATCCCAACACGAACAGGTATTCCGGCCACATCGTCCTTTATATTTTTTACTTTTTCCTGATCCATTATTTCCAGTTTTTAAAGAAGTAAATCAATTGACGGATACCAGTTCCGGTTCCGCCTAATCCACGATAGTCCTGTGGTTTTTCCAGGTAAGCCGGACCGGCAATATCGAAATGAATGTAAGGAGCTTTCACAAAATATTCCAGGAATTTTCCTGCTGTAATCATTCCTGCCATTCCACCGCCCAGGTTGTTCAGATCGGCAATTTTAGATTTCATTTCTTCGAAATAATCATCCCAGAATGGCAGCTGTACTGTACGTTCGTAGGTTGCATTTCCGGCTTCAATCAACTGATCGAAAATTTTCTGGTCCGCATTTCCCATCACACAAGAGGCTTTTTGCCCGATTGCCCGAACTGCCGCACCTGTTAATGTTGCCGAATCAATTACCAATGAAGGATTAAATTTATCTGCATAAGAAAGTGCATCAGCCAGGATCATTCGTCCTTCTGCATCTGTATTAAGCACTTCAACAGTTGTACCGTTGTACATTGTAATGATGTCTCCCGGAGCGTAAGCATTTAAACCTGGTCTGTTATCAGTTGCCGGAATTAATGCGATAACGTGTACGGGAATGTTCATTTCTGCTAATGCGATCATTGTTCCGGCCATCATTGCTGCGCCTGCCATATCGCATTTCATGGAATCCATTGAACCTGCAGTTGGTTTCAGGCTTAAACCACCTGTATCATAAACCACTCCTTTTCCAACTAAAATCACCGGTTTTTTGTTTACCGCCTTTTTTGGTTTATGTTCAATAATAGTGAATGTTGGCGGATCAACGGAACCTTTGTTTACAGCCAGAAGTCCACCCATTTTCAGGGCTTCAATTTTTGCTTTGTGCAAAACAGTGACTTCCAATCCGGCTTCTTTCCCGATTGTTTCCATTTCTTCGGCAAATTTCTCTGCGTTCAGGTAAGAAACAGGTTCATTCACCATGGTTCTTGCCCAGTAAACAGCTTTCAAAGTAGCCTGAAGTTCCTGAACAGCATCCTTCGAAATCTTTTCTGAAAAGTCAATCTGAGATAATGCGAATTTCTCTTTTTCGGCTTCTTTTCTGTATTTCAGGAATTGGTAATTGGAAAGTGCGAATCCTTCTGCGAAATAGAAACTGTTGTCTTTGTTTCCACTGATAAGAATATTTTTTACTGTTTTTGGCAGCGCTGCCCGAACCTTGTGTCCGGCTATGCGGTACTTTTCTGCGTCTTTTTCAAATTGAACGAAGAAGTAATGCTTTCCGCCTAACGACAGATAACGGAAGGCTTCTTCCTCATTTTTATTAAAAGCATCCAATTCTTTTTGAATGGCTCCTGATAATTTGGGATGTGAATCGAGCTGCTTTGCAACAGTTTTTCCGGCAAGTACAACGAGGCACTCTTGCTGGTCGAATTCAACGGATGTATTGAATTTCATAAGAATAAAATTAATGAGGAGTAAAGGTAAAAATATATTCACCAATACTGAATGGAGATATAAAAACCTTCAAAGAATGAATGTTTGTATATAAAGCAGTGAATGCGCGAATGAATTTAACACGAACTTATATGCTGTTGGAGAAATTTGGTATTCCAGGGAAAAAAAAGACTCGTCTTATGACGAGTCTTTAGTATAATTATTTCGAGGATATATTAATATCTGTAATCCATTTCGTATTCATTTCCGTATCCTTCGGGTGCTTTCCCGTTGTTTTTGTTGATACCGTAGTACTCACGACGAATTTCTTTCCCGTTGTTGTAATAGATTACGGAGATGTCTAATAATTTTTCCTGGTAATTCAGGATTTCATCGAGATTTTGAAGGTTCGGGTTCAAACAGATTTCACTCATGTTTTTCACATCGCCTAAATCTCCACTCAGCCAGCGTCCGTCACGTTTACCATTGTTGTAAGTTCCTACTTGGCTCAGATGTCCGTCAACATCATACATTTTCCAGATTCCGACCGGTAAACCGTTTTTCACCATTCCTTCGTTTTGGATAGATCCGTTGTCGTAATAGTTTTTGGTATATCCGTCAATACGGTGCTGATTGGTATCTACCTGCCAGAAGCAGTAAAGCATTCGCTCTTCGTTGTGATCTGTATGTGCACAATCGTATTTCTCGAATTTTTCAATGATCCAGCTTTTGCTCAGTTCTTTCCCTTTTGCGTCTACATAAGTCAGAATTCCTTTCGATTTGAATTTGAGCGTGTCATTCACTTGCAGGATCGAATCGAAGTAATCAACGGTCATTAATTTTAAACCATCGTAATTGTAATAGTTCCAGATTCCGGTTTTCTTTCCTTTTATAATCTGACCTGTACGGGCTATTGTATCGTTCGGGTAATATTTGGTCATTTTGTAATCTACTCCTGTTTTGTCCAGCACACTTGGACGGCCGTAGTAAGGTGAACGCATTGAACCATCATCAAATCCGATTGAATTGATCAAACGATCGATACTGGATGAGTTTGTGATGTCTTTCACGTTGAAATACACAGAATCTTCCCATTTGAACTCGTAGCGCACACTCAGTTGGTTTTCTTCCCAAATCTTTTCCTCGATCGGCTGATTGAACTGGAATTTTACATATTGGTAGCGAACTCCAAGCGTATCGAATGCCTCGTAATCATCAATCGGCTGGCCGGAAAGGAAGAATCCTTTTTTGGCAATTCGTCCGTTGTGATGGTAAGCAACAGATTCTCCCTGCAATGCTCCGTTTTGGAAGTTCAATTCGAAAAGAAGTACAGAATCTTTATTGATTGGTGTAAGCCAGGTTTTTGTAACGCCATCCTGAACACCATTTTCGTAGTACGATTCAGAATAAAACAGTTTGTTTCTTTGGTACGAAATTCCCTGCTGCACACCATCCAGGTATGTTTCCAATGAAATTGTGTCACCAAGCCAGTTTAACGCTACTTTTTCTCCATTGAGGTAACCATTGCTGTAATGACCTACTGAACTTGTATAGTAAGTTTTCTTTTTTGGTTTGGCATCGCGGTATTCTTCAGGAATACGGTTGCGGTAATAATCTTCTTCACTGTAACTTCCGTAGTCATAGAATTCATTTTTTCTGTTTCTACGTTTCTGTTTAAAATTCGGTTTTTCAAGAGGATATTCCACAGCAAATAGTTTGTAATCTCCGGATAATTCTCCATTTACGAAATGAGATTCACGTAATGTTTTGCCATACTGATCTTTAACTAACCAAACGCCTTCTTCTTTCCCGTTAGAATATTGTCCGGTAACTGAAGTGCTTTTTGAACGTTTTTTCGCAGCCTTCGACATGTTGTAGTAACCTTCCATATCGTAGTCGCCGTAGTACATTTCGTCATATCCTCTTTCTTCCGAAAGATCGTAGAAAGCATTGTCTAAAGAATATGAACCGCTTCCATAGTCGTTTTTGATCTCATATAACCCGTAAAGTAAGCTTAACGGTGTTTGCGTAATTTTTCCATGGCCTCCGAATTCAGGGACATAAGCGTCTAACAACTCCGGTGTTTTGCCTTTGTGATACTGCTTCATTGTTTTATAAAACGCCTTCTGATCTGCTCTGGTAGTCGGCATGCAGTATTTGATTGCTTTATCAGATGCGCTGAACGCATATTTTTTGGTTCCCGATTCGGCATAGATTTTTCCGTTGAATGGTTTCCCGTTTACCAAGATAGTATGATCAGAATCATATTCGTATAGATATCTCCAGTTGAGGATGCGTGTTTGCGGTGATATTGTGGAATCTGCTTTCGGAGAGCCCATGAAACGTCCCCAGACTTCGTAGGTTCCTGATGAAAGAACGTCTAGTTGAAGGTTTTTATAAGTCAGGTTCAGTTCTGCAGTTACAGATTGATATTCCTCATCGAAAGTGGCTTTTTCAGTTAAATACGGTTTTTTTGAAAGTGAGGTTTCCGTATAATTATACACTCTGCTTGTAGGATCGAAGAATCCCTGAGCGGCAACTGTTGAGTCTTCTTTCCAGATCTTTTCAAAAACCAATTCTCTCGATTCAATGCCTTTTTTTAATTTTTTGTATTCAGAAAAGTCAAGTGTCGGCTGTCCCCAGTTGATATTGTATTTTTTGTCACGGATCAAAACAGTATTGTCGAAGACTTCTTTCTTGACGACAATTCCACGTCCGGTAGAGTCGTGTCGGGATGTGTGATACAATTTTCCGTAGTAGTCAAAAAATTCCTGAACATAGATGTTTGAATCGGGGAGGAAAGTGATTTGATTCGCAATTTGCCCGTTGTCGAAATACACAGGTGATTCTTCAACGATTTTACCGTCTTTCACAAAGATCCGGTACATCAATTGTCCGTTTGTATGATAATTGGCAAATTCACCTTCATAATTGTAATGGTAACCAAGTGAGTCGATCAGTTTATTGATCAGAAAACGCTTTCCGTCGAGGTATTTGAAAATATCATCTTCAGAATACTCCTCTTCCTTGCTGTCGCCTTCTTCATCGTCATATCCATAGCCGTATCCTTCATAACCTCCATAGCCGTAATCGCCACCATATTCACCGTCATAGTAACCGTAATAGCCTTCTTCTTCAGCGCCTTCAAAACTATGGTATTCTTCTTCCGGAAGATCGAGTTCTTCTTTCTGAATAGCAAATGTCATAAATGAAGTGAAATCCGGGAAATTGTTGCTGCTCGAATACTTCATAGAAGTGTCTCTGAAATAATATTCGATTCTTGTGCCCGACCCGTAGTTCAAGTCGTAAGAAGAATAACGATAGTCGTTTGCAATTGGATTACTTCTGATTACTACGGATTTCGCTCTCGATTCACCGTTGGGATTCACCGTGTATTTAGTGCGAAGAAAAAGCTGATCTGTTGTTCTGACATAATATTTATTATCCTGCCCAAGTGTTTTTTCCGTTTTGTACTCAAATTTTCTCCAGCTTCCTGATTCTTTGTTGTCGGCATAATGACCCGAAGTTAGTGTATCGCTGTTTGAAAGCATGCAGTATTTCCCGTTGCGAATCCCGTTTCGGAATTCCATTTTTTCGGTAAGGGTATCATAAACCATTTTCACTGCAATGGTGCTTTCTTTTCTCAAAGCTGCAGCCTGTTTGTCGGCATAATATTGTTCGTAGTTTTCTTCGTATTCGTAGAACGACCAGAGCCCTTGTTTGCTTCCCAGCAAATAGTTCCCGGTTTTGATTTTTTTACCATTCACATAGTACCAGGTTGCCGAACCCTCCAACTGATTATTCTTAATGGTGAAGTAACCCGCCACAATATCGTTTTTGTAACGAATAACCCGGTCTTTGATATACGGAACATCACGATAGTACTGAACATAGTTTCCGTCTGGTAATTTCTCCAGTGCCGGAGTAATATCTTTCATCAGCGACATTTTTTCATCATACATCATTACCGGATTTTTCTCCAGTTGTTCAATGAAATTTTTAGATGCTTTTTTCGCGTTCTTGATCTGAGTAGGAGTGTGTTCAATATCTTCATATTCAACAGAAACCACTTTTCTGTTCTGATCATCACGAATCAGGATTTCCTTTTTATCGGCATACTGAGTATAATAACGTTCACGTGAAGTGACTTCCTCCTGATATGGATAAACAAAATACGTTTTCCCGTCGATAATGGTGGTTTCTATCTGACCGTTTGAGACAAACGCACAAAGAGCAGTAAGAAATGTTAGCAATAGTTGTTTCATTCGGTGAAATGTTAATGCAATAAAGGTTTAAATCTAATCGACAAAAATAGTTACAAAAATTGTCAATGGTTGAATATTGTTGGTGTTTTGATTAAACGGTGAGCGGTGATAATTATTTTAATCTTCTTTTTGAAAATACGTGTATTCGAATTGTTCCTGTTTCTTGAAAAACTGGTCTCCTTCTGTGTGTGTTTTAATGTGTTCCACATGAACAGGAAGTTGTTTTTTATCGTAATAAATAACTGTACTTATTTTAGTTATGAACTCCTTGTCGATAAAAGTAGAATCTACATATCCTGTGAAAATGCCTTTGTTGTATGAGAATGTTCGTCTCCGGATAAAAGGGAATTCGTCTGATTCAATTTGGTTCGGGAAGTTACTGTTCCAATACCGGTAATTGGAAACCTGGTATTCGCGCACTGTATTTTTGACTTTGTATTTTTTCGTCGGGCGGGTTGGCGTGCCCAGAATGATCCAGTCATTGGTTTTGGGATGAGCGATAGAATCTACTGATAACGCACCAAAATACTTTTTGTTTGCAATGAAGTGGTAGCGTTCATTGTATTCCTCATTATCAAACTGCTGCACGTTCACTTTTCGTTTCATTGGAATCAGCATGAACAGCGAATGGTCCATTCCCAAATGTTCTTCCGCGGGAATGACGTAACTGAAAACAGGATTTCGGGTTTGTTTTACTTTAAAAGACTGATTGGAAATGATAATTCCTTCTGAAAAGATGGTTTGTTGTATTTCGGTTACTTTTCCCTGTTCATTAAAAGAATAAACCACTGTTTTTTTTGGGAGTTCTTCAATTCTGTCGTTTGAATCATCTAAATCTAAAGCGCTGCCGAAAATGATATGTTTGATTGTTTGGATTTTGTTTGCGCGAATAATGGAATCATTGAACCAGAACGGAAAATTTACCAGCTGCGAAACCTCTTCCTGGAAGAAAAACGGATGAATGAGTGTTGCTTTTACCCGGATCGGTTCTGCCTTTGTTTTTTTACGCGCACCACATGAAGCCACAAGCAGCAGGATAAGTAAAGCAGTAATCAGCCTGATATGATTCATACTTCTAAAGTAGTATAAAATTGTTCCAAAAGCCCGATTTTCTGCTCAACACCCCAGAAATATTGATTCGTTCACTTTTTTCGTCGTAATTTTGTGCCATGCAGCAAGAACGTCCAATTACGGATTGGCTTCCTCTCACAATGAAGGAAGTAGAAAAAAGAGGTTGGGATGAATTGGATGTCATACTGATTTCGGGAGATGCCTATGTTGACCACCCGGCATTTGGAACGGCGGTTATTGCGCGAATTATTGAAAGCGAAGGGTTTAAGATCGGTATTATTGCCCAGCCAAACTGGCGCGATGATCTGCGTGATTTTAAAAAATTCGGAAAACCAAAATATTTCTTTGGAGTTACAGCAGGTTGTATGGATTCCATGGTGAATCATTACACGGCAGGAAAACGTTTGCGTTCTACCGATGCGTATACGCCAGGCGGTGAATCTGGTTTTCGACCGGATTATGCTACAACGGTTTATACCAAGATCCTCAAGGAATTGTATCCTGATGTTCCCGTTTTAATCGGTGGAATTGAAGCTTCGTTGCGTCGCGTTACCCATTACGATTAC
>CAMLIF010000005.1 GCA_946479985.1 uncultured Flavobacteriales bacterium | reverse complement strand
CTCCTTACGGACCATTTACAGATTTCTTATCTAACATCAATGGAAACCTTCAAATACTACCATCCGGCAGACGGGTTGGTATTAATACCGCTTTCGATCCACAGGCTACAATAGATGTGGATGGAGATGCACGAATCAGAAATGTGCAAGTCGCTGATCCGTTTTGTTTGCTAATTGGAATTAATGCTGATCCGGGAACCCCGCAAGATGTCAATGTGCGCAGGCTTGATTTCACAACGAATCCAAATGATGTGCTTCTTGGAAACGGTACTTTCGGACCTATTCCCGGAATGGGCGCGACTTGTGGCTCTCCAGCTTCTGCAGGTGCCTTAGGTTCAGACTCAAGAATCAACTTAGACAATCACAATTTCTATTTCTCGAATTATGCCGCTGCTCCCAATGCTGCTTCAAACCGGGTTGCGGTAGGATATAACTGCAGCACACCTTTAACCGCCAAATTCAATGTTTATCAGCAGGAAAGCAGTTCTCTTGGGTTCAATACCACTTCAGGATATTTCGAAAACAGGGATCAGGGAACAGCATCCGGGTTAAGATACATTGGTGTTCACAGCATTGCACACGGGATTCAAACAGTAGAAGAAATTGAGAACATTGGTGGTTTATTCATTGGCATGGATACGCATTGGAACATTGGAGTCAGAGGAGTTGCAACACCGGGAGCTTATAACAATACAAGCGGCAATATAAATTCAGCAAGTGTGGGCGGTGATTTTTCGGCTTATACCGGACTCGTTGCTATAAACGGATATTCCGCGTACGGAGTTCGAACAACGGCCTATTCTGCTACGAACAATTATGGTATAAGAGCAAGTGCTTTTGGCGGTAGCAATGCGTACGGTATATACGCCGAGGCAAGCGGTGCTACAAATACACTTGCCGGATATTTTGTCGGAAATGTTCTTGGTACCGGAACGGCTACCTGGCTTTCAGACCAGCAGTTTAAAACAGATATTTCATCGCTAAGCAATGGTCTTGAATCGCTTTTACAATTGCACCCCGTTACTTATCTGATGGATACGGCTAGTCATCCTGAATTCAATTTGGATAGCCATACTCAATTTGGTTTCCTTGCCCAGGAAGTTGCAGCAGTTTTCCCAAATTTGGTTTATGATAACGAAATGCCTGCTCAATATGATACCCTGGGGAACGAAACAAGTCCTGCAGTTTCATTCAAGTCACTTAATTATAATGGTCTTATTCCAATCAATACTCAAGCTATCATCGAACTCAACCAAAAATTGGAGATCAGAGATTCCGTTATTGATGCGCAGCAAAGTACAATTGATTCTCAGCAGGAAACGATTAATTCATTGAATGACCGATTTACAAACCTTGAAAACTGTCTGAGCGCATTACTTCCTTCTTTGTGCCAGATGAATCAATCGCTGATCCAAAACAACTCAAACGAACAGCAGGAACAAGTACGCAAAAACCTGGCGGTTATTTTAAACGACAGAACGGCAATTGTTTTGGATCAGAACATTCCGAATCCATTTGCAGAACAGACAGTAATTAATTTCTCCATTCCAGCAACGGTTCAAAAAGCGCAGATTCATTTCTATGACGGGAACGGGAAACTGATTCAATCGGTTGATGTTGTAGATCGCGGATTGGGAAGCTTAACAGTTTTTGGTTCTTATCTGAGTTCGGGAACTTACACCTACACACTGGTTGCCGACGGACAAATTGTTGCAACGAAGAAAATGATGAAACAATAAATATCATTTAATATCATTACGGGAAGGTCCCGGCCTTCCCTCAATCAAATAAATTCCACAATTCCCGCTCTTTCCTTTCCATTCTAAAACCTACGCATTATCTTTGCACCTCGTTCTTTGCATTCAACTTATGAAGAAAGGTGGAGGGATAGGCCCTGCGAAACCTTGGCAACCTCCGTTTTGATTCATTCTCAAACACGGAATAGGTGCCAAATCCATTCCGTTTCAGGCGGATAAGATAAGTTTAAATTGGAAGTTCAATCTTCATCCTCTTCATGGTTCGTGTGCACAGCAAAGTGAAGCAACTATGAGCAAAATTCAGGATATATTAAAGGAAAGAATCCTCATTCTCGACGGAGCAATGGGAACTATGATTCAGCGCTATCAGCTGGACGAAGACGATTTCCGTAAAGGCTGGTTCGAGGATCATCCGCACAAATTACAGGGCGATAACGATATTCTCGTACTCACAAGACCCGATGTTATTAAGGAAATTCACGCTCAGTATTTAGAAGCCGGTGCCGATATCATTGAAACAAATACCTTCGGTGCTACAACAGTTGCACAGGCCGATTATCACCTGGAACACGCAGTTTACGACATCAATTATCACGGAGCAAAAATTGCACGCGAAGTTTGTGATGAATTCACAGCGAAAGAACCCCATAAACCACGATTTGTAGCTGGTTCTATCGGGCCAACAACCAAGCTTGCTTCTATGTCGCCGGATGTAAACGACCCCGGTTTCCGCGCCATTACGTTCGATGAACTGGTTGTTGCTTTCAAACAACAGGCCAGCGGCTTAATTGACGGCGGAGCAGATATTTTACTGATCGAAACGATTACTGATACTTTGAACTCGAAGGCCTGTTTGTACGCTATCGACGAACTGTATGAAGAACGCGGAATTCGACTTCCGATTATGGTTTCCGGGACAATTACGGATCAAAGTGGCAGAACCTTAACCGGTCAAACAACGGAAGCATTCCTTGTATCCGTTTCACACATTCCATTGCTGAGTATTGGTTTGAATTGCGCTCTTGGAGCAGATGCCATGCGGCCGTATCTCCAGGTTTTGTCGAATCAGGCACCTTTTGCAATCAGCGCACACCCGAATGCCGGATTGCCAAACGAATTTGGTCAATACGATGAAACTCCCGAAATGATGGGTGAGCAAATCGAAGAATTCCTTCAAAAAGGATTGATCAATATTATCGGAGGATGCTGCGGAACAACTCCGGCACACATTCGAAAAATGGCTGAAATTGCAGCTAAATACGAACCAAGAAAAATTGCCGAAACGGTATAAACATACATGAATTACCTACGTTTATCTGGCCTGGAAGCCATTACAATTACCCCGGAAAGTAACTTTACCAATATTGGAGAACGCACCAACGTAACAGGTTCACGCGCATTTCTTCGTATGATTAAAGAAAATGATTACGAATCTGCCCTTTCTGTTGCAAGAGAACAAGTAGAAGGCGGTGCTCAAATCATCGACATCAATATGGATGAAGGAATGATCGATGGAAAAGAAGCCATGGTCAAGTTCCTCAATCTGATTGCTGCAGAACCGGATATTTCACGGGTGCCTATTATGGTGGATAGCTCCAAATGGGAAATAATTGTAGCCGGACTAAAATGTATTCAGGGAAAAGGTATTGTAAACTCCATTTCGTTGAAAGAAGGCGAAGAAAACTTCATTCAGCAGGCTAAAACCATTAAACGCTTTGGCGCGGCAACAGTTGTAATGGCGTTTGACGAATTGGGTCAGGCTGATAGCTACGAGCGTAGAGTAGCAATTTGTGAACGTTCTTACCGCATTTTGGTCGATAAAGTTGGTTTTCCACCGGAAGACATCATTTTCGATCCGAATATTTTCCCGGTTGCAACCGGAATGGAAGAACACAACAACAACGCATTAGACTTCTTCCGGGCAACAAAATGGATTCGTGAGAATCTTCCCGGAGCACATGTTTCAGGTGGAGTTTCAAACGTTTCTTTTTCATTCCGCGGAAATAATCCGGTTCGTGAGGCGATGCATTCGGCGTTTTTGTACCATGCCATCAAAAACGGAATGGACATGGGAATTGTAAACCCCTCAATGCTGGAAGTTTACGACGACATCAATAAAGATTTATTAGAACATGTAGAAGATGTACTCCTGAACAGAAGACCAGATTCTACCGAGCGTTTACTCGACTTCGCCGAAAGTTTTGTAGGTGCCGAAAAGAAAAAAGAAGCGGATCTTGAATGGCGAAGCGCACCGGTTGCAGATCGACTGGCACACGCTTTGGTGAAAGGAATTGTCGATTTTATTGATGAAGATACGGAGGAATGCCGACATCTTTTCCCACGTCCGATCATGGTGATTGAAGGTCCGCTGATGGACGGAATGAACATCGTTGGAGATTTATTCGGCAGCGGAAAAATGTTCCTGCCGCAGGTTGTAAAATCGGCACGAGTAATGAAAAAAGCCGTTGCATACCTCCTTCCCTACATTGATGCGGAAAAAGACGGTGTTTCGTCTTCGGCCGGAAAAGTGATTATGGCAACCGTTAAAGGTGATGTTCACGATATCGGGAAGAACATCGTAGGAGTTGTTTTAAGCTGTAACAACTACGAAATTGTAGATTTGGGAGTAATGGTTCCGGCAGAGAAAATTATTCAGGCCGCAATTGATCATAATGCCGATGTTATCGGATTGAGTGGTTTAATAACTCCGTCGCTGGATGAAATGGTCTACATGGCAAAGGAAATGGAACGTGCAAATCTCGATATTCCATTACTAATTGGCGGCGCAACAACTTCCAAAGTTCATACAGCGGTAAAAATCGAACAGAATTATACGAAGGGACAAACCGTTCACGTTTTAGATGCTTCGCGTTCTGTAACAGTGGTAGAGCAGTTGTTGGGTCCAAAGAAAGAACAATTTGTTAAAGACGTAAAAGCCGATTATATACGTTTGCGCGAACATCATGAAAAACATCGTGGCGCAAAACAATTGCTCAATTACAAAGAAGCTTACGCTAACAAATTGGTTCTCGAATTCAACGAAAATACGGTCAGCAAACCAAACAAAATCGGTCAGCAGATCATTGAAGAACAGGATTTATCAAAGCTGGTCGACTATATCGACTGGACACCGTTCTTCCAAACCTGGGAGTTACACGGAAAATACCCGGCTATTTTAACCGATGAAGTAGTAGGTCCTCAGGCGGCAGATTTGTTCAAAGACGCTCAGGAAATGTTGCAGAAGATAATTTCCGAAAAATGGTTGACAGCTAAAGCAGTTTACGGAATATTCCCGGCAAACAGCGTTGGCGATGATATTGAAATCTATTCCGATGAAGACCGGAGCTCAGTGCTTGGAATTCAGCATGCATTGCGCCAGCAAACCAAAAAAGCCGCCGGTCAGCCGAATCTTTCTCTTGCAGATTTCATTGCCCCGAAAGAAACCGGGATCATAGATTATGTGGGAGCATTTGTTGTAACTGCCGGGCATGGAATCGACGAGCACGTAAAACGTTTTGAAGCAGAACACGACGACTACAACTCTATCCTGATCAAAGCACTTGCAGATCGTTTTGCGGAAGCATTTGCGGAATACCTGCACGCAGTTGTTCGTAAAGAAACTTGGGGATATGCAAATGACGAAAGATTAGAAAACGCCGATTTAATTGCAGAAAAATACCGTGGGATCAGACCTGCCCCTGGTTACCCTGCCTGTCCGGATCATACAGAAAAACCATTTCTGTTTTCACTCCTGAACGCCCAAGAAATAAGCGGTGTCTCACTTACCGAATCGCTTGCCATGTGGCCGGCCGCATCTGTTTCCGGCTGGTACTTTGCCCATCCCGATACAAAATATTTTGGACTAGGTAAAATCACTGAAGACCAGGTAATTAACCTTTCGAAACGGAAAAATATGGAAGCAAAGGTGCTTGAACGCTGGCTTGGAAGCAACTTATCTTACTGATTCTACGTTATTTAGAAGCAACCTTACCGTTATTTATTTAACAATTTTACGTGAAATGAGAAACTTCTAACAAAAAAAGTGTCTCAAGTTCATGTAAAAGCTATATTTATATTCAAAAAAACTGAATCATTCTAGGTATGAGACTACTTTACGCACTAATCCTTACCGGTTTAACCTTCGTTGGTTATTCCCAAACTCCCCCAACTGCGAATTTCACCGGAACTCCAACAACGGTTTGTTTAGGACAGGCCGTTACTTTCAACAGTACCTCTACCCAGGGAACTGCTGCAATTACGAGCTACGCCTACGATTTCGGAGATGGTAACGCTGCTACAACGGCGAATGCATCGCACGTTTATTCAACACCCGGAACCTACACAGTAATTCTTACTGTTCAGGCGAGCAACGGTCAGGCCGATGCAGAGGTTAAAACGAATTACATTACTGTCAATCCAACACCAACGGCTAGTTATACCGCCTCAACCAATGGTTGTGCTTTGCCCGTTGCCGTTACGTTTACAAATACGTCAACCGGAGCAACTTCTTACAACTGGAATTTCGGGAATTCGCAAACTTCTACTCTGCAAAATCCTGCTGCCGTAAACTATCCAACGGCCGGAACCTATAATGTTTCGTTGATTGCAACAAACAGTTTTGGCTGTAATGACACTTTGATCCAACCAATTGTTGTTTCAAATTTTCAGGCTGGAATAACTGCTCCGTTAACCGGATGTGTTAACACTCCTGTTAGTATTCAGGATAATTCAACGATCGGCGCAAATGCCTGGAACTGGTCATTCCCGGGATCAGGAACACCTGCTTCCACTTCAGAAGATAACTCGGTTACTTATGGCGCACCCGGAACATATACCATTAGTTTAACTTCTCAAAATACCGGAAGTGGGTGTCAGGCCAATGCTTCAGTTCAAATTACGATCAATCCGCTTCCAACACCATCGTTTACAAATAATCCAACAACGGGTTGTGCTCCATTACCGGTTACTTTCACAAATACAAGTGGTGCGGGAACATCTTTCAGCTGGAACTTCGGTGACGGATCTGCTGTTTTTAACGGTCAAAATCCACCGGCACATGTGTATACTACCAACGGAAACTATACAGTTACACTAACTATGACAAACGCAAACGGTTGTACCGGAGTATTCTCAACTGTTGCTGTTACAATGACAGCACCGAATGCGGCCTTTACCAGTGATGTTGTTGATGGTTGTGATCCGCTTTCTGTTCAATTCACAGATGCCTCAACAGCGTCAAATCCAATAACCAGCTGGCTTTGGAACTTTGGTGACGGAACAACATTCAACGGACAAAACCCTCCCGTTCACGTTTACCCCATAGGTGTTTATGATGTATTCCTGGTTGTTTCGGCAGGAGGATGTATTGATACTGTTTACATGGATGAATACATTGAAGTTGGACATATAGACTTAGTTGATTTCTCAATTGATGCAACACCTGAATGTGCGAAACAAAACATTGATTTCACGAACCTGTCTCAAGTACTTACACCGCATGATCCGGATGAAGTAACTTATTTCTGGGATTTCGGTGACGGAGGGACTTCTACGGAGGAAAGCCCGGGTTATTCATACAGTTCAGATACGGGATATTTCGATGTAATGCTTGTTGTAACATTCAGAGGTTGTTCCGATACACTGATTGTTCCGAATGCTGTATACATCAAAGCTCCTATCTCGCTTTTCACACCGGCACAAACGCTATACTGTAATCCGGCTTCATTCCCTGTAAACGTAGTAGTAAATGACAATTCCAAAATAGGACAACTACCTGACGACTGCAGCATGGTTTGGGATTGGGGAGACGGAACATTCACAAACTTTGATGATCCAGACTTCGACGATGCCGATAAAGGAACTACAAGCCATAATTACGGCGCATACGGAACTTATACTATTGAACAGCTCATTATCAATACAACAACGGGTTGTAGAGACAGTACGACGCAAACCGTTCACATTTCTACAGTTACGGCAGGCATTTCTCCTTTGGCGAACGATTCAGTATGTGTAGGAACATCGTTCTCGTTAGATGAGAACTCAACCACATTTGCAGGTCACCCTTTCGGAACATTCTCCTGGAACATGGGGAACGGACAAGTGGTTACCGGAGCAAATCCTTCTTACACATACCCAAGTTTCGGAACATTTACCATTACACTTACTGCGACAAATAACGTCGGATGTTCGGATGATGCTACTTTCTCTCCAATGATCGCTTTAGCACTTCCTAATGCTGCTTTAACCGCAAATGATGCCACTGGTTGTGCACCGCATCTTGTTACTTTCACTAATACATCGTCGCCTCAAAACAATGGAGTTGGTTTAGATACTTTTGTATTTACTTTCCCTGACGACAATACCACTCAGAACACATCGAGCCAGGGAACAACCGTTAATCATACATTTGGTACAGAAGGAATTTTTACGGTTACAATAGTTGCAACGGATCAATTCGGTTGTGTTTCACCTCCGGGGTCTACAAATATTACAATTACTAAACCGGTTGCTAACTTTACTGCTGATGCAATAGTCTGTGAACTTGAAAACTTTGTAGCAACAAACGGTTCAACAGGAGTTGCCCCACTTTCTTACCAATGGTTTATAGATGGATCTCAGATATCAACAAGTCAGGATTTCCTTAATAGTCACAACGAACCTGCAAGTAATTCTGTTTCAAGCTGGGACCATGACTACACCTTGATTACAACAGATGCAAATGGCTGTAAAGACACTATTACCCATGTAGTGACGGTTTCAACACCCGTTGCAATTATTGATTACACACTAGACGGAGCAGCAACAAATGCCAACGGAGATTTCCTTTGTCCACCGGTATTTGCCGACTTCACTGACGCATCTTTGTCTTTAGGAAATGTTACAACGTATTCATGGATTTTCGGTGATGGTAAAACTTCTACTTTACCAAGTCCGAATAACACTTATGTTTTCCCGGGAACATACAGCGTAGGATTAACCATCACTGATCAATACGGTTGTACAAGCGATACCGTGCTGGTAGATTATTTAACGATCTTCGGTCCTCAGGCAACACCTGACTGGACGCAAGATCCGGGAACCTGTGGTCAGTTCGTAGACTTTACTATTGGTGATACGAGTAACGTTACTTCTATTGTTTGGGATCTCGATGATGGAACAATCTATAATGATAGTACCGATTTTACATACGGGTATCAGGATGTAACAACTTACAATCCGTCAGTTACTGTTTTCGACGATAACGGTTGTCAGGTGATTTATCCGCTAGATCCGATTACAATTCCAGATAACGGATTAAATGCACAATTCACAATGGCTCCGAATCCTGCAGATTTAGGCTCTACGGTTGAGTTCTTCGATCAATCTTCTTCCAACGCACCTATTGTTTCATGGACTTGGGATTTAGTAAATCAACCCGTGTTTACAAACTTTACCGGAACTAGTGTGTCAAGTGTATATGTAGCTCCGGGAGACCTGGCGATTACCTTAGTCATCCAGGATGTTAATGGATGCTTCGATACCTATGAGTCAATTCTGCATATAAACGGAGATTTCCAGATGCCAAATGTAATAACAGCTGATGGCGATCATGTGAATGATGTGTTCGAGTTTAAATACCCTATTTTCGAGAAATTCGATATTACTATTGTTGATCGCTGGGGAAGCCCGGTGAAAATTGGCAAGGATGTTACCGGGAAAGTATTCTGGGACGGAACAAACAACGGTGGCGTAATGGTTCACGACGGGGTTTATTTCTACATCCTTGATGCAATTCTGGTGGATGGAACGGAACTTCACAAAGATGGATTCTTACACGTTTATGATAACAACAAATAAGCTCATCAAATAATAATAAAAAAGCTCGCTGATATAAATCAGCGAGCTTTTTTTATGGATCAGTTTACAATCAAAACAGTACAAAACACAAGTGGTGATATCGAGCGACATCACCACTTGTTAACCTAACCTAACCACTATTCACTGAATAACTAATTGATGAACAATTAGAATTCGCTACAAAAGTGATAAAAATCTTCTGATCAAATACCAACCGCGGTAAACATATTATTTTAACTATATATTTTTTGTTTACACTAATATTTTTTTCATCGGCATAAAAAATAGATATGTCGTATAAATCATGTCACTTATCTAATATTTGGGCCTCATTTTATTGGAATCCTAATAAAATAATTACTATTAAATATTTAGTTATTTTTAATTTTAAGCATGCAAGATCATATTCAAATTTATACTGACGGGTCGTCCCGTGGAAATCCAGGACCGGGAGGGTATGGTATTGTATTGAAATTCAAAGGAAATGTAAAAGAACATTCTGAAGGTTTCAGATTAACCACAAACAATCGAATGGAACTTTTAGCAGTGATTGAAGGTCTTGCACTTTTAAAAACAAATCAGCTGCCTATTGTTATTTATTCCGACTCAAAGTATGTAATTGACACTGTTGAAAAGGGATGGTTGAATAATTGGATCAAAACAAATTTCAAGGGGAAAAAGAATAAAGATCTTTGGATGCGTTATTATCAAATATCACGGCAGTTCCAGATAAAATTTAGTTGGGTAAAAGGACACAACGGGCACCCGGAAAACGAAAGATGTGATGTGCTGGCAGTTTTAGCAGCAACAGGAAAAAATCTGGGAATTGACGGTGGGTACGAAGCCGAATCTAGCTTACTTTAACCAAACACGATTTTAGGAAAGTGTAAATTAGGGGGTGCGGTAGTTCACGTGTAGAACTGATTTGCGGACAAAACCCGCATGCAACAAAGAATGACTTGTTCCTCAGGCTAATGATCTCCGGCTCCTCAAATTGGTTTAATGCTTCGATATCCACTCCCAAAGAAGTCAGAACATCCATTAACTGGGGATACATAGAATAACGTGTGGCAGTTAATTCTAGTGTACTGCGTGTAGAATACAAATGCTTCAACTCAGTACTCTGGGGATCTACATACAATTGTTCAAAATGATTTCCTTCTACCAAATTATCTGAAATGAGCTTTTCTCCCTGGGCATTCAAATTATTTCGTTGGACAATTACATCAAGAAAAGATTTAAACCCATCACCTGTAATAAAAACAGGGATATCCAACTGCATGAGTTGATCTACCACTCCTGAAAGATAGAAGATATTTAAAAACGGGCCCGGAGCAAGCCACAGTCCGTCAAAATTGCCAAACTGATTTGGCTTCATCGCAAGGAACTCATTTACCCGCATCCAATAATAAGACAGCTCGATCTCTAAAAAATCACTGCTATGATCAAGCGCTAAATTCGTAGCGTGATGCGTATTGTAAGTGAAATTAAAATCCCCTATAATGCCAATTTTCAACTGATCCATGCCTTACAAATAAAAAACGCCAGTGTTTAACTGACGTTTAATATAGTATTTATCTCTTAAAATACCCAGTAAATTCTGCCGCAGAAATTGGCAGAGAGAATGTATCCGGCCCAACCGTTCGATAAACCGTACAATCAAACGTACACACAAACTTGGTATAATCTCCGGTTGCATCTGATTCATGCTCTATTTCTGTGAACACAACATTTGTTCCTGTTGCATCAGACGTCCAGATAGCGCCGGTACCATCACGGTACACAACTTCAAATCCGTTCATTCCTCCTACAGCATAAACCGGGTTGTTTGGTGATTCATTCGCATCAAAGAAAGCATTCCAAACCTCTACAGCAGGGTCTTGAGCAACACCAGCATCAAAAAACACACTCCCCAAATTAACTTTAATTGAAACCAATGATTGGGATGATTTCATCTCCGCAGAATAAATAGCGTATGATGGTGTTGGTGAAGGTAAAATCACTTTTGTCTTAAGGGCATCCAAATAGTAACCTGAAACATTTTGAGTTAATTCAACTTCTGACCCGTTGATATTTCCCAAAAATTCAGAGTATAATTCAACATGTGGAACCGGGGCAGGAATGATTTCGTGTTTAGGACATCCTGTTAGTAAAAATGATCCGAGAACAAAGAGCAGTATCGTTTTTTTCATCGTTAGTAAACGTTTTAGTTCATTCGGGTTTCCCGAATGCGTTCTAAAAGTATAACAATTTTTAGAAATAGAAAAATTACGCTCTGCAGCAAATTGTTACGCGCGCATTTTCACCAACTGTTCTGGCATAGCATACATTGGAAGGAAAACAGGTTCGTCGAAAAATTTAGAACACTCGATGATATACATTAAATCATCTTCACCCAGGTAGATTGGAACTAAATGCTTCTCAAGATCAATATCCACACCCCGAGCAGAAAGTTCGCATAAAAGATTGTTTAATCCTGAATGACTGATCATCAGGTCCGATTTATATTGAACAGAACCCTCAAAAATTGTACAATTCAACACAACTGTTGAAGAATTCTCTTCGATGATGATTCGTTCTACAAATACGCTATCGAATAACTGGTTTGAAAATGCTGCTGCCATAACTCTTATCATTTGAATGAAACAAATGTATCTGCAGAAGTCCGTAATCAATTTACGTTCTTCAAAGCATGCTCAAATATATTTTTTTGTACCTTCGAATGCTTCCTTTTCAAGTTACGAAACACTCGGCTTGAGGTTTTTTTATTTAACATACATTAATATGAAATATCATCAAATAGATTCGTCTTTGTTCGTTACAAATCGCAAAAAATTCACCGCACGAATGGAGAGAAATGCTTTGGCTGTATTTAATTCAAACGACATTTATCCTATTAGTGCCGATGCAACGATGCCATTTCAGCAGCATAGAGATATTTTCTATCTGTCTGGTGTAGATCAGGAGGAAAGTATCCTGGTTCTATTTCCGGGATCTTCAAACGAACAACACAGAGAAATTCTATTTCTTAAAGAAACCAACGAACACATTGCCGTTTGGGAAGGATCGAAACTGAACAAAGAACAGGCATTTCAAACAAGTGGCGTGAAAACAGTTTATTGGCTGCAGCAATTTCCTGCAATATTTAAAACGCTGATGGCTGAGGCCGAAGGAATTTATCTGAATACCAATGAGCATTTACGTGCCGATACAACCGTAGAAACACGCGAAGACCGCTTTATCAAACAAGTTCGTGCAGATTATCCGGCGCACCAGGTGCATAAAAGCGCACCGATCATGCATATAATCCGCTCTGTGAAAGAATCCATAGAACTGAACCTGATGCAAACGGCCTGTGATATTACGGGAAAGGGAATTAATCGACTTTTAAAATTCATCAAACCGGGTGTTTGGGAATATGAGATTGAAGCCGAATTAGCTCACGAATTTCTTCGTAACAGATCACAGGGTTTTGCATACACTCCAATTGTTGCAACAGGGAAAAATGCCTGTGTTTTGCATTATATTGAAAACAATGCCCAGTGTAAAGACGGCGAAATGATTTTGCTGGATGTTGGAGCGGAATATGCTAATTACTCATCAGATTTAACACGTTGTTTACCTATAAATGGAAAATTCTCTGAACGTCAGCGCGATGTCTACAATGCAGTTCTGCGTGTAAAGAACGAAGCACAAAAAATGCTGGTTCCCGGAACATTAATTCCTGAATATCATAAAGAGGTTGGTAAGATCATGGAAAGTGAATTGCTTGGCTTAAAACTGATCGATCAAACGGATATTAAAAACCAGGATCCTGCTTGGCCCGCTTACAAAAAGTACTTCATGCACGGAACTTCTCATTTCTTAGGATTAGACACACACGATGTTGGATTATTCCAGGAACCCATTAAAGAGAACATGGTCTTTACCTGTGAACCGGGAATTTACATTATGGAAGAAGGTTTAGGAATCCGGATTGAAGATGATTTAGTGGTTCAGGCTAACGGACAACCCTTCAACTTAATGGGATCCATTCCAATTGAGATCGATGAAATTGAAACAATTATGAATCAGGCATAATCTCACAATGCTGTATTATGAAATAAGCGGTTCCGGAACCCCGGTGGTTTTTCTTCATGGTTTCATGGAAAGTACCACTATGTGGAATGTTGTAAAGCAGATTCCCGGCGTTCGCGCAGTTAGCATTGATCTGAACGGACATGGAAAAAGTGAGCTTTCTCATCCGCATAGTCCCTTTCCTTCGATTGAATTAATGGCAGAGCAAGTTGTTGACGTGTTGAATGAGTTAAATTTCCCATCAGTTCAACTGGTCGGACATTCTTTAGGTGGCTACGTGGCTCTTGAAGTTTTCAAGCTCATTCCAAATCAGATTGAGCACATTACGTTGTTTCATTCGCATCCCTGGAGAGATTCAGAAGAAAAGCAGTTAGACAGAGAACGTGTTGCAGAACTGGTCCTGACAAAAACAAACATCTTTGTCCGCGAAGCAATTCCGAACCTCTTCCATCAACCGGAAAAACATAAGATCGCCGTTGAATTCTACATGGAGCTTGCCAATCACATGAAACCCCAGGCTATTGCGTGGGCTTCACGAGCAATGAAAAACAGATCAGATAATAGCGATTTACTCAAAAGTGATCCTGAACGCTTTACAATTGTACAGGGAAAATACGACAAACTGATTCCTCACGACAAAATCCGGGAATTCTGCTCCGAAAACGAAATTTCATTCATGGCCCTGTCCAATTCAGGGCACATGGGGCATGTGGAGGAAACGGAACGTTTTCTGGATGTTTTGGAAACTATTTTGATAGAATAATGTTAACTGGGCAAATAATTGAGTGACTTGAATGTTTTTCGCAACGAACGGAGCAAAAACCCATGTTAAAGGGAACAATTCGAAAATCAAATTCAATTATTATACTACTTTGGCAGTAACGAAAACTAATAATATTTAAAACGATGGAAACTACTAGACTTCGAGCACTTATCGTTGACGACGAAGAGTACGCACGCAAAAATTTGGTGATGATGATCGACGAGTTTTGTCCCGAGATTGAAGTCATCGGTGAAGCATCCGGCAAAGATCAGGCACTTTCCCTTATTTCAGCTTCTCAGCCGGATGTGGTCTTTCTGGATATTAGAATGCCAAGCGGTGCTGAAGGATTTGAACTTCTTGAAGAAGTAGAAGAAAAAAACTTCCTGGTAGTATTCGTAACAGCGTTTAAGGATTATGCCATCAGAGCATTCAACGCAAGCGCCGTATATTATCTGTTAAAACCAATAGACATTGACGATTTGCGTGTTGCGACAGAAAAACTGGTAGATGCAAAAACAATTTTCGGACAGGATCCGGAGAACTACGTTACGTACTTTAGAAGTTTAAACAATTTATCGGATCATTTGTTGCGTAACAAACCAAGCAACCGCATCGCGATAAGTCATACGAAAGGTTTGAAAATTGTTGAAGATGATACCATTACTCATCTGGACGCAAGCGGAAACTGTACAACACTCTATTTTGAAGACGGGTCAAGGTATTTGGATACGCGTACTTTAAAAATTTACGAAAACATCCTGAACCCGGCAAAATTCTTCCGCATTCACAAATCGCATATTATTAATCTAAGCAGATTGGTGGAATATACTAACGATGATGGTCATTATGCAATCTTAAAAGGCGGACTACGTGTGCCTGTTGCACGGAACAGGGTCTCCGAATTTGTTAAACTGTTGAAGACCGGAAATTGATGGCAGCATTGTTCAACAGAACAGCAAGACTTATTTGGATATCAGGCATTTTTCTTTTTTTGGGAATGCTAACAAATTCAACGGTCCACGCTCAAAAATTTTCTTTTTTAAGTTATTCAAACAACGTTGGATTACCCCAATCTCAGGTTCAGGCTATAACACAGGATTATGAAGGATATCTGTGGGTCGGAACATTAGGAGGCCTGGCAAAATTTAACGGCAAACAATTCATCCCTTTTCCAATCGAAAAAGGCATTTTGAACAATCGCATTTCTTGTCTGAAAACATTTCAGAAGAAAATTTGGGTTGGACATCAGGGAGGTGTTTCGCTTATCGAACAGGATAAAGCCACCTCCTGGTCGTTGCCTTCGCGTGAGCAAAACAATGCGGTGCTCGCTTTCGCAGAATTCAACCACACAATATATATAGCCGTTGAAGGTGGTGGTATTTATTACAAAAAAGGAAATTCTTTTGTACACATCGCCTTGCCGAATGATGATGCAAATCTATGCAGAACATTAACGGTTTATGATCAAAAACTATTGATTGGAACCAAAGACGGATTGTATACCATTGGTTCCGACAACAAAGCAAGGAAAAATGTAGCTTTCGGAAGCTATTCCATTTCCAGTCTCAGTGTTACAGGTAATAAAATTACTTTAACAACTTTCAATAACGGGTTCTTTTATTCAAACTCGAGCTTAACGAACTTTCAGCCGGGAGAAACCTTTCCGGAAATATATATTTCAGGAGCAATAACAGATTCAAAAAAAAGCCTTTGGGCAATTACCGATAAAGGAATTCTGTGTTATAAAGGAAAGGGGCGATATTTTAACTACTCAGCGCTGAATGGAATGCCCACCGACGCCATTAACTGCGTCTTTCAGGATACAGATGGAACTATCTGGCTCGGAAGCGATGGAAAAGGGTTGCTTCGTTTCTGTGGAGAAGAGTGGGCCTATTTTAATGCAAGTACCGGAATACTGAGTGATCTTATTCTAAGCGGCAAAAAAGCGAATAACTCTTATTTGATCGGAACGTACGATGTTGGCGCTTTTGAAATGACCTCAAAAGGAATTTGCACTAAACTGAATATTCCCGCAAGCACAATTTGGGCAATTGAAAAATGGCAGGGTCAATACTATTTTGCTACAGATGTCGGGCTTTATGTCCAAAAAACGGGAACTCATGAATTCTCATTAGCAGGAAAGGAAAATCAAACAATTCATTCGCTCTATCCTTCCTCAGACGGATTAATTGTAATTGGAGAATCGGAAATCGGAATTATCAAAAACGGCAATTACCGCAAAATTCCTTTCGATCAGAAATCATGGAAAAAATTTGGTGTTGTTCGCAAAATCATTTCCTTCGAAGACAGTTATTTCTTAGGATCATCCAACGGGCTTTTCGAACTCGATTTAAAAGCACACCGTATTAAAGACCATAAAAAATTCAGCTCAGGTGTATTCACTTTAGAACAAGATAATTTCAACCGACTCTGGATTGGAACTGAAAACGGACTTCATTATTTCGACGGGATTACCTACAAGCAAATGTCGCTTGGAAATGTCAGCGGAAGTAAATTCATTAATTTCCTGGAAGTCATTGACAACAACCTCTGCGCAGGCACAAACAACGGTCTGTTTTTGATAGATTGTTCAGATTTATCAGAAGAGTCAAATCCAACTGTTATGGATCATTTCGGGTTGAATAGTGGTCTGCTGAACCTGGAAACAAATATTAATTCTGCCTTTTACGATGGTGAGTTTCTTTGGTTCGGAACAGCAGAAGGTCTCGTACGTTTCGATATTACTTCATACGAACGTTCAAAGAAAAGCGAATTCAAACCTATTCTTGTCTCCACTGCGTTCAATGTCAATTTTGAGGCATATCCCTTCAAATTCAATTCAATCAGCGGAATAAAAACCAATGATCTGAAATTGTCATACGCAAAAAACAATATTTCAATTGATGTTGATGCGTTATTTTTAAGCGATCCGGAAAGTGTTCTTATTCAATACTGGATAGAGGGATTGGATGAAAAGTGGAGCCCCCCAACAACTAATAACACCATCACGCTCAATAATTTACCCGATGGCGAATTTACTTTGCACATTCGCTCCGTAAACGGATTCGGAATGGAATCAAATGAAATCCAAATTCCGATTTATATTACCCCGCCATATTACCGCACGTGGTGGTTTTACCTTATCATTTTCATTGTTCTTGCCGCAGGAGTTCGTTATTATTTCAGATGGCAGTTAAAACGTGAGCGCGACAGGAACTATCAGGAAAACCTTGAGAACAGAACACGTTTAATTGCTTTGGAACAACAATCTCTGAATGCAAGTATGAATCGGCACTTTATTTTCAATTCTTTGAATTCTATTCAGTATTTCATCAATACTCAGGATAAGAATTCGGCCAATCGCTATTTGAGCAACTTTGCGAAGTTGATCCGCAAAAACCTGGATAGTGCAAACGAAAATGAAAACATGGTCAGTCTTTCCCAGGAACTTGAACGTTTGGAGCTCTATCTTTCGCTGGAAGCCATGCGCTTCAAAGACCGATTTGTTTACACTATTGATGAAGGCGATATTGAAACTGAACAAATCGAAGTTCCATCTATGCTTTTGCAGCCTTTTGTAGAAAACAGCATTATCCATGGAATTCTTCCGAATGAGCACCAGGAAGGTCGTATTGAGATTCGAATGAAAGTTATCGGACACCAATTGGAAATCTGTATCGATGACAATGGAATTGGTATTGACGTGAGTATGAATAAAAAAGCGGGCTTTGTAGGAGATCACAAGTCACAGGGAATGGAAATCACTTCGAAAAGAATCTCTCTGATTCGCACAATGCTGAAGAAAGATTATGACCTGATTGGTCCGTTTCAAATAGCCAATCCTGACCAATCAATCAAAGGAACGCGTGTTTTAATCAAAATACCTTACGAAAATTTGGATTATTAAATTCTAATTCTTTATATTTGCTAGAGTATGTCTTATTAAGTGGACGAACCAATGAAAAAAGTAGTATTAATAGTAAGTGTGGTTTTTGTGGCAGCGAGCTGTCAGAAAGAAACGTTTGCTCCCAATGGGACTAGCAATCAGGACATAACGAAGTCTGCTACATTTAAGGGCGGTGAAGACGACAATACTCACGGCGGAGGTACTGGCACAATTTACGGTGACGATACAAATCCGACAGATCCAACAAATCCGGATGATGGTTCAATCACAGATCCGATGAAAAAGAAAGATAAAAAAGATTCAAAATAAAAAAATCCCGATGATAAACATCGGGATTTTTTGTTTCGTATCAGTTGGTCTTTAAAAATGCTGCCAACCCTGAGCTTTTAACTCAATTAAAGACTCATTGCTATCTACTAAATAATTCCCCTCTGAAATATCTGTCACATAACCAATAACCGTCATGTGCGGATTTCCTTTGATCTTGTCAAAATCTGCCTGACTGATCGTAAATAGCAACTCATAATCCTCACCGCCATTCAAGGCACAAGTAACAGGATCAAGATTAAAATCAATTGCCGTAGTTGATGTCAGTGAATCAATTGGAATTTTACCGTTGTAAACACGCAATCCAACATTAGAGCTTTTTGAAAGATGTAATAACTCCGAAGCCAGTCCGTCTGAAACATCAATCATCGAAGTTGGAAGAACATCCAATTCATGTAAAAACTGCTTTACATCTAAACGTGCTTCTGGCTTTAACTGGCGCTGGATGATGTAATCTTTTCCATCCAGATCCGGTTGAATTGATGGGTTTGCTTCAAAAACAGAACGCTCCCGCTCCAAAACCTGTAATCCGATATACGCTGCGCCCAAATCTCCTGTGACTACGATCAGATCATTCGGCTGCGCTCCACTTCTATAAACAACTTTCGTTTTTTGAACACTTCCTACAGCTGTGATCGACAAAATCAAGCCCGAAGTAGAACTCGATGTATCGCCCCCAACCAAATCGACATTGTAATTCACACAAGCCAACTCAATTCCCTCGTACAACTCTTTAAGAGCCTCAACAGGAAATCGGTTCGAAACAGCCAACGAAACCGTAATTTGTTCAGGTGTACCATTCATTGCAACGATATCTGAGACATTAACCGCTACAGCCTTATATCCTAAATGTTTCAAAGGCATATACATCAAATTGAAATGTATTCCTTCTACCAGCATATCTGTAGAAACAAGTGAATATGTGTCCTCATTCCTATCGATAACTGCCGCATCGTCGCCAATTCCAAGAACACTGGACTCATTCCGCAATTTGAAAGAAGAAGTTAACGATTCAATTAACCCAAATTCACCTAACTGATCAAGCTCAGTTCTTTTTTCTTCTGACATCTTTTAATATTTGGTGCAAAGGTACCAAGAAATGACAGAATCCGATTTGGATATCCTGTAAACACAGGTTATAACTGAATCAATTATCTCAGGCGACACACATATCAATCATTTTAGTTATTTTCGTTCTGTTGGAAACATTGAACACCATAGAAATTGAAACATTAGTCAATCGTATTAAAAACGGTGAATCATCAGCGTTTTCCGAAATGTACGACAGATACTCTGCTGCGCTAAACGGTGTTGTCAGAAGATTCGTGGCGGATCAGGATCAGGCGAATGATATCCTTCAGGACAGTTTTGTCAAAATCTGGAAAAACATTGACCGTTACGACTCAACCAAGGGAAGTTTTTACACCTGGATGCTAAATGTAGCACGCAATACAGCAATCGATTTTTTACGTAAGAATAAAAAAGAACTGAAGACAGAAATCCAGGACTGGGAATCTACCGTAAGTGTTCAAAACGCAGTACAACAAAATACAAGTACAATAGGTTTACAGAAACTTGTCGAAAACTTAGTACCCGAACAGCAAGTTATTATAGAATACTTATACTTCAAAGGTTATACGCAACAGGAAGTTTCCGATGAATTAGAACTTCCTTTAGGAACCGTGAAAACGCGCACACGATTGGCAATGCGTGAATTAAGAAAATATTTTACACTATTAGTGTTGTGGATGTAAAAGCCTTCATAGAATCAGGAATAATCGAGTCAGTAGTTCTCGGTTTTGCTTCAGAGAAAGAAATTTCTGAGTTGCAGACTGTTGCTGCTCAATATCCGGAGGTACGTGCCGAATGGGCTGCGGTAAGTACTGCTTTCGAAAATGAAGCAACGAAACACGCTATTCCGGCACCGGCTTCAGTAAAAACAGCCATCATGAGCATCATTGAAAAAGATGTAAAAATTGAAAAGGCAGAAGCACCTGTTATTTCTTTACAAAAGGCAATCGAATCAAAATCAAACTCCTGGAAATGGCTTGCAGCAGCATCTATTGTGATTTCGCTCAGTTTAGGCACCATGTGGTATTTGAATTACCAGGAAATGGTTACCGTAAAAAATCAATTGGCAAGTACACAGGCAGATATGGAAAAAATGGATCAGGAAATGACCGTTCTTTCCGTTGAACAGGAAAAATCAATGGAATACCGCAAAGTTTTAGCTCAGCTTGACACTAAAAACATTGCAATGTCAGGCACAGCAATGGAGCCAGATGCCAAAATCCATATAATGTGGAATGAGAATAACAAAATGGCAGTTCTGAAATCAGTAGCTATCCAGGATATTCCAACTGAAATGCAATTGCAGCTTTGGGCTATTGCAGATGGAAAACCAGTAAGTCTGGGTGTTTTCGATGTAGCAGATCTGAAAGAAATGTCGGACCCGTTCAGTGTTGATGCTTCAAAAATTTCCGCATTCGCCATTACCATCGAAAAACGCGGAGGGAGCGAACAACCAACCATGGAGAAAATGGTGGTTATGGGAGCAGTGAATAGCTAAGCTCTATTCTTTTGCTACATTTGTTTCATGAATTCTTCTTCCAGTATAATTACTCCTCCGGCTTTAAAACCCGGCGATACAATCGCACTTATTTCTCCGGCAAAAGCAATTGAAGAGCAATTGGTCCTTGCCGCCAGGAAACTATTCGAATCGCGCGGATATAATGTATTGATCGGAAACAATGCAACCAGTTCTTACAACTACTTTTCGGGAGATGAAAACCAGCGCAGAAATGATTTGCAATGGGCTATTGATCATCCGGATGTAAAAGCAATCATCTGCAATCGTGGTGGTTATGGCGCAATTCATTTAATGCAAACCGCTAATTATGCAAATCTGCTGCGTGAACCGAAATGGATTGTTGGATTCTCTGATATTACCAATTTTCATTGTCTGGCTTATCAATTAGGTCTTCAATCTATTCATGGAACGATGCCTTTGAATTACGGCCAAAACACACCTGATTCATTGGCAACCCTGTTTAAAACACTTGAAACCAGTAGCGTTTCGTTTAAATGGAATACAACTTCGAACAATATTCAGGGCTCAGCAACAGGAACAGTTTTAGGCGGAAATTTGGCCATCCTTTACTCCTTACTTGGCACAAAATACTTCCCGGATTTGGAAAATGCCATTCTATTTATTGAAGATATCGGGGAACAAGCGTACGCGCTTGACAGAATGTTATATGCATTTCATCTTGCGGGAGTTTGGGATAAAATAGGCGGATTGATCATTGGTGGTATGACCGACATTTCTGATACCGTGGTTCCAACCAAGCTCAATTACAAAGAAACTATTTCCGATCTTCTTAAATACCGCAGAATACCAGTGGCCTTTGAAGCTCCAATCGGGCATCAGAACGACAACCGTGCACTAATAGTTGGAAAAACAGGTACATTAACAATTGGACAGGAAGTAGTTAGCTTCAACCAAGATTGAGTACTTTTGTTTTGGTATTGTTTTTGAATACATGTCCGCGAAAATGATGAAAATGAAAATTACCCGTATTACTGCCTTCTTATCATTAATGATTCTGGGCCTTTCTTTTACTTCTTGCGTCGACATCTTCGATGAAATTGTAATACACAACGATGGTTCGGGAACTTTCAGATACAACATCAACCTCAGCTCCAATAAAGTAAAGGTAAATTCAATTCTTGCGCTCGACAGCGTCAATGGTAAACGCGTTCCGAAACTCCCGGAAATAAAAGAAAAGATTGCGCTTTACAAATCGAAACTGGAAGAAAAAGAAGGGATCAGCAATGTAACAGTGATAGCTAATTACGACGATTTTGTTTTTAAGTTCAGCTGTGATTTCGACAATGTAGGACACCTTCAGGAGGCAATAAAAGACATCATAAAAGAAGAAAGTAAAGAAAAATCAAACTCTTTGCTTACAGAAGACTGGCTTAGCTGGGACGGAAAACAACTGATTCGTTCCATTCCCAATATTCAGGCACCCATTCAAAAACTCAGCGGTGACGACATTGAAGGATTAAAAGCCGGACAATATATGGCGGTAACCCGTTTTGATTCGCCCGTGATCAAAGTTGAAAACTCACAAGCTCAAATTTCTCCGAGTAAAACTGCGGTTATGATTAAATCTACTCCATACGCAGTTTCAACAAATCCATCTTTGCTGAAGAATACGATTACAATCGGAAATTAGTTTATCCGACTTCTTCGGGCGCCAAAAAAGCACAAGTTATCAACTAAATACCTGTTCATACTCGTTTTTGGTTATTCTATTCAAAAAATAGGCTTTACATTCGTAATAACCTGAATTCGATAACTCATTTCGGACTTCAGATTAATATAACCGGTTAGCTATGTTTAAACAATTCGTTTTGTTTAGTTGCTGCATTTCTGCAACAACCTTGTCTGCACAAAAAACTGATGACATTATCCCTAGTGATGCTGTTACGGTTTTCACCTTGAATAACATCCAGATTCTTCAGAAAGTGTCTATAGATGAGCTCGTTTCATACGAATTCATGACGGAATTGCAATCCGAATTGTTCGATGGATCAACATCCGGTAAATCTCTAAAAGATTCGGGAATAGATTTCAATCAAAAGATGAACATCTTTTACGGAAAGAACGAGCATTACGAAATCTCGGGATTTACCTTTGGAATCAGCGATAAGCAAAAGCTTTTTACTGTTTTCGATGATTTTGACAGAATGGAAAGCATTATTCAGGGAACCGAATATTACAACAATTATTTCAATCATTTAATGGTACGCGGCGATTTGGCGATTCTTATTCGGGTAGATTCGGATCAGGAATATTTAAGCCAGCTGACCGATTCAATCTGGACCGCCAGAGGTTTCGAAATTCCCTGGAATGACCCATACTACGGTTATTACGACGATGAAGAAATCTATGAAGGAAACGATGAAACAGACATTATTCAGGATGACGAATTAGAGGTTATTACAGATGAAATAATGACTGATGAAGGTTCTGACGAAGATATTTTCAAAAATTATTTCGAGTTAAGAGATAGTCTGGAAAATGAACTTTCAGAACAACGTCTTTTCGACATTACGTATGACATTTTCGTTACCGGAAACAACCTGAAGGCAAAAGACCCTCGTTTGGCAGAACAGCTGACTCACACATCGGATGCAGTATTTTATCTGGATAACAGCAGAAACCTGAAATCGGCGACAGGTGTTGTAGATTTCCTGAATATGTTCCCGGAATTGTACAAAGACATCAATGATCTGTACCAGGGAAATGTAATGCTTGGCGATGTTTACCTTAAAAACGAAACCGTTGAAATAGTGGTAAATGCACAATACGGAGAAGCACTCGGAAAAATATACACGCAGCTCAATAACGCCAAATTCGATAAAAATGTACTGAAATATATCCCAGCTTCAAATGCAGGATTCTTCACTTACAACATCGATCTGAAAAAAGGATACGAAGCTGCTTACGAAATTGTAATGCCTATCTTACGTGAAGAGAAAAATCCGCGAATATCAGCAAACGTTTTGATGCTTGAACTCATCAACGAATTTGTAAATACGGATGAAGTTTTTGCAACATATAAAGGAAGTATGTTCGGATCTTTTAACGGAATTAAACGTGTTAAAACTACTCGGATTGATTTCAGTTATGACGAAGAAACATTCGAATACCGTGAGCAAGAAGTAGAATCGGAAGAAGATATGCCGGTATTTACTCTTGGGTTTACAACATCCCGTGGTGACGTTCCTGAAAAAGTATTGAATCATTTAGCGCGCATCACTTCGCAATTCGAAAAACACAATGATTACTGGATTTACAAAGATGCGATCTTAAACTCCGTTCCCTTATACATGATCAACAAAAACGGATTGTTCATTTTTACGAATGATGAAGATTTGGCTATCAATCATTCTGACGGTTACGGTTCGGATGCAATTTCCGGAAAAACAGCTAAAAGGGCCCGGAAAAGCGGTTCTGTTTATGGTTACTTGAATCTGGAAGAGATCATCGAGGAAATTCCGCGTGAAATGTTTACTGACGACAAATTTGAGTTAATCGAATCTTTGAAAGGAAAAACAGGGGAATTGATCGTTACTTCAAGCAAAACTACACCTGAAAAAACGACTTACAATATTACTTATGAGTTTATTGGAGCTGAAAACGCGGGGAAATATTTACTGGATTTATTGAATACAGCATACATCATTTCGAAGCAATAGATGAGAGTTGAAAATCTGGGCAATAAGATCTTTTTAATCACGCTTTTGTGTGCCGGGCTCGGGCTGTTCTTATATGTCAGACCATTTCTGTTCGCAAAAGACCCACCACCACGCTTGGTAGACAGATTACCGGAAGCTGAATTTATTGGTCGTGCGCAAATATTTGATTTAGCTCGTGAATCAAATTCTATGCTTTTCAAACAAAAGGTTCCGTTCAGAGAATATTTAACTGCTGATTTCCTGCTTTCTCAAGCGAAAAATCTTGGAATTGACGTTCAGGATCCGTTGTACTTCTTTTCCAATGGAGAAGACGAATGGGGTGGATTTATTACTCTAACTGACAGTTCAAAACTTCTACCCGGAATTAACCGCATCAGTCAATTTTTCACAGTAAAAGATACGGTTGTTCTTAAAACGAAACTGAAACATATTGAACAGCTGGATGTATTTATCCATTACGATAAGCACTATGCCTTCGTTTATAAAGGCAATAAACTGAAAGAGCGTCTTGCAAGAGCAATTTATGCCAAGTTCGGACAAACGAGTACAACCTGGAGAAGGTTTAAACGAATCAACACCTTTAAAAAGGAAAGTTTTGTTATCTACAGTCAACATCCGGCATTAAAGAAATATGCCATAGATTATGGTTTGATGGCGTTTTCATCCGACTCAACTGAGATTAAACTGAGAACATTCGTTCATTCAAACTACGAACTGAAAGTCAAGCAGAAAGAGAAAGGACCAAACTTCGAAATCAACGGAAATCCGGAAACGGCTGCTCAACTACATTTAGACATCAGTGAATTCCGGAAAAGCAAAAAGCATCCCTGGTACAAACTCCTGGTTGATTTCGGAAAAAAGATCAGTTTCCCTACAGATGTGTTCCTAACTGCGTGGGACGGTGATTTAAGCTATGTACAGGGCGGTACACAAATGATCGAGGAAGAATATATAGAAATGGGTGTTGATGAAGAATTTAACCCTGTAGAAGTACGGAAAACGAAGCAAGTTCCGATCAAGGGCTTCAGTGCACTGATTTCTGTAAACGATGCCGGACAAGAGCTGGTAAGTCGTCTTTTTGCCAAAGGAATTCTGAACAAACAGGGAAATCGTTACCGCTTTTTATTCTCGCCGCCCGTTCGGTTGAATGTTCAACCCACATTCCTAAGTGCTTATACATCTAACGGTTCGCCGAAAATAGTTGAAGGAGTTACGAATTTTGTAATGTGGAAATATAAAGGGATCAAAATCACTGCTGAATTAAACAAAATCAAGAAAAGTGATGTGTTCGGAACAATTCATATAGACGCAGTAACTTTACTACGCCATTTCAAACTGATTAAAACTTAACAAACACGTTCTTCGCTTCGGTGAAAAAACGCAAAGCTTCCCAACCGCCTTCACGACCAACTCCTGAAGCTTTTACACCGCCAAACGGTGTTCTGAGATCGCGAACCAACCAGGAATTCAACCAAACAATTCCTGCCTGAACCTGATCTGCAACGCGGTGCGCTTTCTCCAAATTCGATGTCCAGATTGTTGCGCTTAAACCGTAATTTGTACTGTTCGCCATCATCAATACTTCTTCTTCCGTTTTAAACGGAGTAAGCGTAACTACAGGTCCGAAAATTTCTTCCTGGTTTGTGCGGCAATCGTAAGCCAATCCTTCAATAACCGTAGGCTGAATATAGAATCCGTTTTCATACGGAGCGTTCAAAATCACTTGTTCGCCACCGGCAATGATTTTACCTCCCTCCTCTTTCGCCAATTGAATATATGAAAGCACTTTCTCCATATGCGGTTTGGAAACGATGGCTCCCATTTTGGCGTTCGGATCGGAAGGAAACGAAACTGTTAAACCGTTTACCCGCGCAACAAAGGCTTCTTTGAAACGTTCATAAATACTTTCTTCAATAAAAATACGTGAGCCGCATAAACAGATCTGTCCCTGATTTGCAAACGAAGAGCGAACGGTTGTTTTCACCATTTCGTCAAAATCACAATCAGCAAAAATAATATTCGGATTCTTACCACCCAATTCAAGCGATAATTTCTTGAACATCGGGGCAGCAGTTCTTGCAATGTACTCTCCGGTTTTTGTCCCACCGGTAAATGAAATGGCTTTTATTTTCCCGTGTTTTACAATTGCATCGCCTGCATTTTGCCCGTTTCCGTGAACGATATTCAAAACTCCGGCCGGCATTCCGCTTTCTTTCACAACTTCACTTAATAAATATGCGGTGTAAGGCGTAATTTCGGATGGTTTCGCAACAACACAATTTCCTGCAGCAAGGGCCGGAGCAATTTTCCAGGAAAATAAATACAAAGGCAGGTTCCACGGGGAAATACAACCCACAATTCCGATTGGTTTGCGCGTAGTGTAATTCACACCCTGGCCTTCCATGAAATGCGATTCAGAAGCAAAATGTTCTATAGCTGTTGCGAAAAAGTGAAAATTCGAAACAGCACGCGGAATATCTATATGCCCGGCAAGCGAAAGTGGTTTTCCGTTGTCACGTGACTCAGCAGCAACAAATTCATCCATTCTGTCCTCAATTCCCTGGGCAATATTCTGAAGAATTTTTCCACGCTGTTCTCCGGTCATTTTCGACCAAATAGGGAATGCTTTTTCAGCGGCAAGTACAGCCAGTTCCACATCTTCTGACGTAGAATCGGGAATTTGCGCATAAACTTGTCCCGTTGCCGGTTCAACATTATCCAAATAAGCACCTTTAACCGGGTCTGAAAAAGAACCGTTAATGAAGTTTTGAAGACGAATCATAGTACATTTTGAGTTGTCAAAGATACCGAAAATAGACTGTTCCTGAAAATCTTCACCCAGAATATCCCTAGTTTACCACAGATGAACTGATAGCAGCGAGCCTATACTTCGACAGGCTCAGTACAGGACGCACTCACATCCTATTCAAAATTGACAGAAAATAAATATCCAAAGTAAAATACCGGACTTTTCCTCACTCCTCTTACAGAAGCTAGGTGCGATAATTTCAGATCTTAAAACGAATACCACCTCGAATGGAAACAAACTGTTCTGATCCGTTGAGATAGTCAAATCCGAGTCCTGATTGAATAAACAAGCGATCAATACCGGAGCTGAAGGGCTTGTTCCAATAAGAGATTCCCAAATGAAAATCCTCGTTAAACGAATTGTTCCCTGACTTAATCAATGTTGTAAAAGAGGTTCCTGCATAAGCGCTTATCAATCGGTGGAACTCCTCTAAAACACCTTGATTTGAGCCGCCAACCGATCTTTCCTTCACAGGTGTGAAAGCGAAAAAATGATAATCTGCATCCAGGCCAATTGCGGTTCTACCACGGGACGAAATTCCTGCCGAGAACATTGCCTCAAACCTGCTCATATTTACCTGTAAATAACCGGAGTAAATTCCTTCGTCGCTTCGCGTTTGCTGATAGGCTATAGAAACGCCGTAAGTGTAATCAAAACTAAACGAAGACGTTGGTGTGCACACATGCTTTTTCAACGTGTCCAAATGGAATATGGCCGATTCTACTGTCGAATTCGAACAGTAACGCTGATAGGAATAAATCGAGAAGCTCTCTGTATTCAGAAAATTTTCAGGGATAGCCGTGAAATAATAGGGTGCGGCTCTCCGGCCTCTTTTATATTGCCAGGTTAACGGGAAATTCGTCAAAGAATCAAGATAATAGCCATTCTCAATGGATAAATACTCCTGCGGGACAATCACTTCATACCGAGCGGGAAGGATTTGCTTACGCACCTGCAGATTCTGCATTACAAACTGATCGGTCATCAACTCGAAGCCCAAACGCCAAGAAACAGGTTTTTCATCACCACAAACCCTACAGGCATCGTTGTTTGAAGTATCACTGGTAGATAAAGTAACAATTCCATACTTATCAAAATCTTTTGCTTTGATCTCTGCCACGTAACGCGGTCTTTTCCACCACAAATCGCCCGTATTTTTCAATTCCGGCTTAATTAGTTTCGGGTATTTTGTTTTTGCTGACAGCGTGTACAAACGCAGATTCGGGTCAAATTGAAATGCCTCCATTTCCACGCGAACATATTTCGAGGCACCTTTCTGAAAATAAGTAAAGTTACTTTGAGCCATTGCACTATCAGCGATCTGATAACAATTCGAGTGAACGAACGAACTATTTACTTCTTCCTTCTCAACCGGGGGAATATACGATTTCGGAAAATAGAGAATGACCTCCACTCTACGATGATTCAGGGCCAAGCTTGAAAGCACTTGATTTTCTTCTCCCATAGGAGCTAACAGAATCGGAATAGTGTTGTTCGGAATGGCTTTTGAAAGATACTTACCTACCACTTTTGCTCTGCGTTCGGATAGTTTCAGGTTCTTTTCGTGCTGCCCGGTAGAGTCTGCATAACCAGCCAGGACAATACTATCGATCACTTGAATATCATGCGCAAACACAAAATTATTCACCTGGCTTTTCGAATGCTCTGATAAATTGTGTTCGCCACTAGTAAAGTAAACACATAAAGTATCCTGGCCAAACGTATAAAACGTGTTGCAAAAGATCAGCATTAACAGCCATTTACGGCAATTTGACCAAAGAATATGCTTTTGAGCGGGATGAATCATTTATCTTAACTCCCATACATACGGAATAAGGAGTTTAATGTTACCCTCAAATCAGAAAGAAAGCCTTTATTAATGAACAATCAATTTGAATCCTTTCCCGTGAATGTTCAGGATCTCGATACGTTCATCTTCCTTCAGCAGTTTTCTCAATTTCGCTATGTAGACATCCATTGAACGACCGTTAAAGTAGTTGTCATCGCCCCAGATTGCTCTTAAAGCGGCCTGACGGTCTAACACATCGTTTCGGTTTTTACACAGTAAATGAAGCAATTGACCTTCTTTGGTGGTCAATTTTTTATCTTCGGAAGTTAAATGTAAAATACGAGAAACAGGATCATACTTAATGTTTCCTATCGTTTGGAATTCATCATCTTCGCTGATTTCATCGCCGGAAGAACGGCGTAAAATAGCATTCAAACGTGCCAACAACTCTTCCATAACGAAAGGTTTTGTCAGATAGTCATCTGCACCGGATTCAAAACCTTCCAATTTATCTTCCTTCATGCTTTTTGCAGTAAGAAACAAGATTGGAACTTTAGGATCTACCAGACGCACTTCCTTTGCCAATGTAAAACCATCCATTTCCGGCATCATTACATCGAAAATACAAAAGTCGAAATGCCCATCGTTAAATTTCTCATAGGCGTGCTTACCGTTACGAGCTAACTCTACAGTAAATCCCTTACTCTTAAGAAACTGTTGTAACAACAACCCTAAGTTGTCATCGTCTTCTGCTAACAATATGGCTTTTTGCTTACTCATATCTTATCGATTTATTGTGATACTAAATTCTGACCCTTCATTGATTTGACTTTTCACTGAGATGTTCCATCCAAACTGATCAACAATTGCTTTCACATAACTCAATCCCAAGCCAAATCCCTTCACATTATGCACGTTTCCCGTTGGAACACGGTACAATTTATCAAATATTTTTTGAATATATTCCCGTTTGATACCAATTCCTTTGTCAATCACTTTAATTACGATCTGAGAACTTGTCAATTTAACACGAACCGTGACATGAATTTTCTCGCGACTGTACTTGATTGCGTTATCGATAAGGTTAGAAATCATATTCGTTACATGCAAACGATCGGCAACGATAATTATTTCTTCCTTCGGTAAATCTAAAAACAATTCGCCATCGGCTCCCGCAATCCGGAAAGATGCCGTTTTGGCAATTTCCTGTATAACTTCTTTTAAATCAATGCTTTCTGCTTTGACCTTCAATTCGCCGCGATCTAACACGGCACTCTGTAATATGGCTTCCACCAGGTTCCCCAGCCGTTTATTTTCATCGCTGATCATTTTAACAAATGGCGCAGCTGTTTCGGTTTGGCCCTGCATCATTCCCGGATCTGCCATTGCCTGACAAGCCAGTGAAATGGTGGAAATAGGCGTTTTAAACTCGTGGGTCATGTTCGAAATAAAATCATTCTTCAATTCAGACAATTTTTTCTGAGTTAAAATGGTTTTGAACATATAGGTAATAGTAACAATAATCAGAATTAACAGAACCAATGAAATAATGAGCGGGCTTCCCATAGCCTGGAGGATAAAGGATTGGGAATTGGGAAAATATAAATGCAATGAGAGTTTATCTTCCAGGATTTTATCAGGAAACAAGGTTGTTCCTTTGGCTTTAGTGGTATCCATACCAAGATCATAATCCTTTACGTGAACATCGAATTCAATAGGTTTATTATTTTCTTCTGTTACAACAAAAGTATAATCTGTTGGCAGGTTATCAGCCTCTAATTCAGCGCTGATAATAGAATCGAGCAATGGAAGGTTGATTCTTTTTGACGGTTCCATGTACAAATTGTCGCGAAACGTTTCAACCATTATATCGTTGATATATTTTGCCTTCTTTACAATTTTATGCATCACACGCTGATCCAGATGATATGCCGCACGAATAGAATCTTCCTGTAAAAGCGTTGTTGCTTTTCCATCAAAAAGCTCACGAATCTGACGCACATCGCGAGCTAAAACTTCCTGTCTGGAAGAAACACCGGAAATGGAATCGTAGGTTTCACCGGTAACAACCAGGTAATTCTCCAGTTTTCCTTTCACAAAAAGGGTTGTATCGCGAATAGATATGGATTCCTGAACTTCAAACAGGTTTTTGAATTCTTCTTTCAGAACATCCTGGTACTGACTCTTTACATCTCTGCTCATCATAGAGATGTAGTGGTTAGCGTCTTCTATCCGCTGATGAACAAGTGCTATTCGTTCGGTAGTTGTTTTCAGTTTTGCCTTGAAATCGTCGGACTTCCGGTCATAAAGCTGAATGGTTTGGTAGATCTGAATCAACAGCAAAGCAAGCATGGCGATCCATACGGCAGTAACAACTAAATTGATTCTGATTTTCCCCATTTTCTAAGCTAACGAAAATAAGTGAATCTGACCAAAGACAGGAAAGCAGAACGTTAATAAATACTAATTCAGAGGAAGATATTATCTACAAGAAACTTCTCAGAAGAGACGAGACGAAGGATCAGATCAGGCTGCACTACTCTTTAGGAATACAAATCAGCATAGACTGCGCTAACGCTTGTCTTTATCTGTAGCTTCGCTACTTCTTCTTATTGCCTTTCTTTTTAGATTTCCCGTATTTTTCCTGCATCGCTTTTTTGTGATCATAGCGAACGTTCACTTTTTTGTTCTTGTCTTTCTTTTCATGGAATGCAGGACCGGCTTCGTCTTTCTTTGGAAGCTTCACCAGTACATTTTTCATTTGAACAACCGGCTTTTCAATTTCCAGTAATTCTGAAACCACTTCTACTTCTTGGGGAAGACTAATTTCGGCGCATTTGCTTTTGGTTAGTTCCAGGATAGCATCCAATTCTGTTTGCTGGTTTTCAGAAACGAAGGTAATCGCGGTCCCGTCGAGGCCGGCACGACCAGTTCTACCAACACGATGAACATAATTATCTGCAGTTTCGGGAATATCGAAATTGATTACATGGGAAACTTCCGTTACGTCAATACCACGGGCAATCAAGTCGGTAGCAATTAACACACGATAAACTCCGGATTGAAAGTGATTCACAGAATTAAAACGAAAATTTTGCGATTTATTGGAATGGATTACTCCTACTTCAACACCCAGTGTTTTTTCTATTTCGTCATACAACTTATCGGCCCAGGCTCTTGAAGAAACAAATACAAGTACCTTTTCCATGGTCTTGTCTGTTGCAATCAAATGATTCAACAAATTCAATTTAGTCAGGAAATTCGGAACCCGATAAAGTTCTTGTTTGATGCGTTCGATTGGCGTTCCAACACGGGCCGCTTCAATACGAATCGGGTCATTGAAGTTCTTAGCAATAAAATTTTCTACTTCTTCAGAAAGTGTTGCAGAAAACAATTGTGCCTGGTATTTATCCGGCATTAAATGGAATAATCTGTCTAATTGATGTTTAAATCCGGCACTCAAGGTTTCATCAACCTCATCGACTACCAAACGTTTGATGTTTTTCAATTGTAAACTTCCGTTAGCTGCCAGATCAACCAAACGACCAGGGGTGCCCACCAAAATATCCAATCCCTGCAAAATCATTGCAGCTTGCGTATTGATATTCGCTCCACCGTATACACCACCAACCACAACATTCATATTTGCAGTCAGTTTCTCGCACTCGCGCACTACCTGAGCAACCAACTCACGTGTAGGAACAACAATTAACACCTGTGGATGAGGTTCTTTCGAGAATTTCCACAAACATAAGTTCGGGATCAGGTAAGCCAGTGTTTTACCGGTTCCGGTTTGCGCTAAACCAAGTACATCCCGTCCCGACATAATTGGAGCAAAAGCACTTTCCTGAATTGGAGTTGGTTGTGTGTATTCCAATTCATCTAAAGCTTGAAGGATTGGTTTTTTGATATTTAAATCGTGAAAAGACATGTGCAAAGATACGAACTTCAGCAAAGCTGAGTTCGTTTAATTACAAATTGCTAATGCCTAATTACTAATTGTTGAACGTGCCAGACCGAGATTCAATAAAACCATCCGAAATTGGTAATTTGCAACTAGTAATTAGCAATTAATATCTAGTAACATATCCCGGCATTCCTTCTTCTATACGATCAAAAATCCAGTCATAACTGTAAACCATGTGACTGTGGATGAACTGCTTATTAGGCCAGTCTTCAGGAAAAAAAATGCGCCCGCCCCGATTCGATTGGAGAGCTTCCAATCCTTTCACTTCAAATTGCGGGGCAACTCCATCCTGGAATTTTAGTGCATCCGGATTTTTCTGATCAAAATTACAGCCATATTGCCACACGTGCTGGAATTTCGACCAGTCGTACCCATCAATCGTAGCATTTTCAGGGGCAATAATATAACAGGAACCCAAAACAACTTTCCCTTCTATCGATTCCAAAAAACCCAATGTGTAGGCGTATCCCATACTGTGACAAACTATATCAACCGTATCCTTTATCGTATCACAATCGGGGCTCGTACATTTTGCATACAAAAACGCCAAACCTGCTATTCTTCCCTTTTCTTTCCGGTAAAAAAATCCGTCTGCATTGATTACTTCTTCACGTTTCTCAACCTGGCGCTTTACTGCTTTCGGGTTTCCGGACAAAGCCCAGCGGACAAAAGTCCCCAGGAATCTTAACCGGCTTTTATGAACAGATGTTTTAACGGAGAAATTTGCGTCCAGATAAAATGCTCCGTCAGGCTTCAGACGATGTATGAATCGATCATCCAGTTTGTACCAATATCCGTAGCGATCTTTCATTGAAACCAAATTCACGCTCTTATCTTTATCTTTCAGAGGGCCGCGGTAACCATTTACGAAGATCAAACAACGTTTTGCTTCTGGTTTACACTCATTAAACAACAATTCGGTAACATCAAGTCCCTGATAATTCAGGACACTCTGAGACGAAATAGTTCCATCCTCCCTGTAAAAAGTGTAAACCATATACTGACCGTTGGCCGGTTCATTGAAATTACTCCGAACCAGCATAATAGAATCGGCAGAATGGGAATAACTCATAGAACCATTGCTCCAGATCGAAAAATACAGCACCGACTTGCGAACCTGAAATTTCCAGGAATTTTCAGAAAGAATAAAAGATAAACTGCCATGTTGTTTCGCAGCATATCGAACGAGTGGATAGTGCTTTTTCTGCTTTTCACCTGTTCGAACGGAATAAGCAACCGAATTATTAAGATATGACGTGGCAAACGTAGTTACCAATCGATTCATCTCCTTCGAAGACGGGGCAATTCCAGGCTTTCGTTTCTTTGGATTCCCGATTACATACACATTTTGAACGCACGGTTTTTCAAACGACCCCGGAACCATCATTCCCAAAGAATCTTCTTCCCAAAAATAGTATGCAACCAATCCACCGGTAGGCACAAAAGGCTGACGTACGCAATTCTTTAGCGAATCCTGCGCAAATAAATTTGAGGCGATTAACAGAAATGAAAAAAGGAGACCTCTCATGCTACGAAAGTATTGAATTTCAGCGTTTGTTAAAATTAAAACGAAAGTGACAAAGAAATATTTGATTGGTTTCCCAGGGAAAGATTTTATTGAGATCAGTAACCCATTAATCTAAAAACACGTTATTACACCAATAAAACCAAGGGCTGTAACCGAATTCACTAATTAGCTGATAACTGAATTCACTACTCAATTAAAAACAAGAAAAAAATCACTTCCCCAGGCTATGTTCGAAAAGAAAATTCAAGTACTTTTCTTTACGAACAGTTTGATTATTTTTGCCAAAAAAACAACAATCATGGGAAGAGCGTTTGAATACCGCAGAGCAGCAAAAGAGAAACGTTGGGGAAAAATGTCCAAATTGTTTCCGAAACTAGGAAAAGCCATAACGATGGCAGCAAAAGAAGGTGGACAAGATCCGGCTACAAATGCCAAACTGCGAACTGCCATTCAAAATGCGAAGGCTGAGAACATGCCGAAAGACAACATTGAAGCCGCGGTTAAGCGTGCAGCGCAAAAGGATGTAGCTTCGTTCTCCCAGGTTGATTACGAAGGAAAAGGTCCTCACGGAGTTTTGGTTTATGTAGAATGTGCTACTGATAATCCGACTCGTACGGTAGCAAACGTAAAATCTTACTTCAACAAAGCGGGTGGTTCCGTGGTTCCGAACGGTTCACTGGAATTCATGTTCGACCGCAAATCTGTTTTTCAATTGGTAAAAACCGATGGTTTGGATGCAGAAGAATTGGAACTGGAACTAATAGATGCCGGTTGTGAGGAAATCGAAGAAACAGATGAGCATATTTTTGTTTACGGCGATTACACCTCGTTCGGAACGATTGCAAAAGCACTTGAAGACAAAGGAATTGAAATTTTGAAATCGAACCTGGAACGATTCCCAACTACTCCGGTTGAATTTACAGAAGCTCAATTGGCAGATATTGAAAAAATGATGGACAAATTCGATGATGACGATGATGTTCAGCAGATCTTCACGAATATGGGGTAAACTCTTCATAAGAAATAATAAAAGTAGGGACAGGTCGCGACCTGTCCCTACTTTTTGTTATCATTTTCATTGTTGGAATCCTTGTTCACATTAACAAGTGAGCATCTTTTCAGCCGTCAACCATTCTACGCACGATGTTTCCGTAATTTTCCACCATGAATTTTATAGATATTCTGATTATTGTTCCGCTCATTTACGCCTGCTATAAAGGTTTTAAACATGGATTCATTATTGAGCTCTTCACCCTGCTTGCCTTGTTAGTTGGAATTTACGTAGGAATTCATTTCTCTGATGCTGTTGCCGGATGGATGAAAAAAAGTATGGGCTGGGATTCTGAATACTTGCCGGTTATTGCATTTACAGTAACTTTTCTCGGAGTTGGCGCAATGATCTATTTCGGTGGAAAGGTGGTTGAGAAAATGATCAAGGTTGTTCAGCTTTCAACCGTGAATAAAGTACTAGGAATTGTTTTTGCCGGATTAAAAATGCTTTACATTCTCAGCGTTATGCTGGTTTTAATAGAATCCTATGACGAAAAAGGGGGTTTCTTTCCAAAAGAGACGAAAGAAAAGTCGCTGTTGTATGAACCGGTTTGCAAAGTTTCAACAACAACAGTTCCTGCATTGGGAAATAGTACCATTTTCATAAAAAATGCGTTAAAGCCTGAAAGCGACAGCACCGGATTGTCTGTAGAAGAAGTTCTGCGCGCAAAAGAAATTGCCGATAGCCTGGGAGTTGACGCTAATGACGCAATTGAAATTAAAAGAATTCACGATGAGTATGCTGACAAAAAATAAAGCTCCTTTCTACCTGGTAATGGTTCTTTTTCTTTCCCCAAACGCATTCGGGCAAATCTTTGACAGAAAATTAAAGATGCCGGAAAGCGACTTGAAACTAATCAAAACCGGGCCGTTCCTTGGGGTGGAACAGGGAAAGTATTTCAATGCAAATTTTGGAGTTGAGCGCCAGTGGCAGCAGATCAAATTAGCAAAACCACACACCAATGCCGTAAATGTGCAATTCGATTACAACTTTACTCAAAAACAAATGGGGAGCCAGATCGGCTATTGGTACAAAGCAGGAAGGCTAAATTTGACTTATGGTGGCCGACTTGCCTGGCATACCGATTTTGACGGACATCATCAGTTTGGAATTGCACCGAATGTTGGTTACAAGTTCATGCAGGGTCATTTTCAACTGGGAGTGAACATACAGCAAAGATCCGATTTTGTTGTTGGAAATACCTTTTACGCATCGTTGCGATGGGTTTTTATAAATGAACGGAAATTTGACCGGGACCGGAAGAAGAAATAACTATCACAATGAAAAATATGTAGTGGATGGTCGCGACCATCCACTACTAAATTCAAATTTTCATATACCGTTTTTACGAATGCAATAAATCTTCCGAAATCACTTTTGGTTCTTCAACCGGTTTTTTCAACAAATTACTGAGTCGGAACATTAGAATTAATGCAATCAAAGACGTTCCTGTTACAACATATCCTAAAACCGGGTAGTTGTGAATATGTCCCGAAGAATCTTTATAAACGATCAACCCGGCGATAAATGCAGAAATTCCTCCGGACAAGTATTGGATTGCTGAGTTTAAGCTCATAAACGCTCCCCTGTCTTGTGGACTCGGAACAGAAGTAAGTAAGGCCTGTGCCGGGACAATCCGCGAATTGATCCCGATAAAAAGCACAATGTTGAGCAGAATCACATACAGTATAGGTGTTACGCCCAAATTGGTGTAAATGATCACAATTGTAATTGATAACAAAGTCCCGAAAGTAAACAGAACCATCTTCCCTAATTTGTCGCTGAGTATACCGGCTAAAAAACTCGAAGCAAAAGTAAAAACTCCGGTTATCATATACATAAACGTCAAACTATTCGGATTGATTTTCAGATTTTTCACTGCGAAATCACTTCCAAAAGGCATCAGCATAAATCCGCCCGTTGCCAGGAGAACAGTTGCCAAAAATCCGCGTTGATACCTTCTGTTAGACAATGTTTCCCAGAGATGTTGAAACGGGTGACGTTTTTCCTGGATCGCCAGATGAGCATCAATTGGTTTCATGAATACAAGAGCAAACACAAATACAATGGTGGCAAAAATTACGATCGCATAGAAAGGCATGTGCCAGTTAAACTTGTTTGTTAACCACAATCCGAACGGAATTCCCACGATTTGACTTACCCCAAAACCCATCTGAATAAAACCCATCATTCGGCCACGTTTCGAAACTTCAAAAACATCCGTAACAATAGCCATACTGATAGAACCCATTACTCCACCGAAAAGTCCTGTGAAAACACGCGCACCGAGCAAGGTCCAATAATTTGTTGAAAGTCCACAGAGCAAGGTTCCAAGTATAAATCCGGCAAAGAAAAACATAAGCAATTTCTTTCGGTCGAACTTATCAGCAAATCCGGCTGTTAACACCGCGGAAACAAACGCACTGATGGCGTAGGCAGCAACTACAATTCCGAATTGTTCCGGCTGCAGTTTCAGATCATCCATCACAAACGTTCCCAGTGGCGACAAGACCATGAAATCCAATACCACTGAAAATTGGATCAGGGCAATTAATAAGGCTATGGCTACCTGATATTTTGTAAATTTTTTTTGATTTTCCATTTATTATTATTTAGAAACAATTGTAGGGTAAGCTCGCGAGCTTACCCTACAACATTTCATAAATTAATCTTCTATATAAACTCGCTGCATGCGTTTCGAAAGACCGGTAAGCACTTCATACGGAATAGTATCCATATCCTCCGCAAAATCTGCCATTGTCTGGTTCGGGCCAATAATTTCTACCGGATCGCCGAATGAAACATCCAGATCACTGATAGCAACCATAATCATGTCCATGCAAACACGGCCAACGACCTGACATTTTTGATTTTTGATGAAAACCGCACCGCAGCCATTACTTAAACTTCTTCGGAATCCATCTGCATAACCGACAGGAATAATTGCAATTCGAATTTCATTCCTGGCTTTGAAACTTCTGCCATAACCAATACTATCGCCGGAAGGAACAGTTTTCACCTGTGAAACTTTGCTATACCACTGAACCGCTGGAAGTAATTTTCGTCTCAAGTCTTTATTCTCCGTATAACCATACATGGAAATTCCAATCCGCACCATATCTGCTGCTTTCGCCGGATAACGTAACGCGCCTTCCGAATTCAACACATGCGCTATGAACGGATCAACCAAATTGCTTCTAAAAAACGAAACTACTTCATCGAACTGATCCAGCTGCGATTTCGTGAAATCACTGTTATCGGGATTGTCAGCATCGGCCAGATGAGAATAAATTCCCTGAACCCGTAATTCCGGCTGGGCTTTCACAATTGACAGTACTTTTGTCATATCCGAGGGCTGAAACCCAAGTCGATGCATTCCGGTATCAAACTTAATATGAACCGGAAAATGCTCTACTTCCAATAAAATCAATCCTGAAACAAACTGATCAAGCTGTTCGAACGAATAAAGCGCCGGTTCAAGTTCATATTTCACATATTGCTCAATATTATCTGTATCCGGATTCATTACCACAATTGGCAATTGAACGCCATTTTTCCGGAGTGTGACTCCTTCATCAGCGAACGCAACTCCTAAATAATCGACCCCATTTCTTTCCAGAAACTGAGCCACTTTCACAGCACCGGTTCCATACGCATCGGCCTTCACCATAGAAAGCAGTTTGACTGAATTTGGCAAGCGTGTTTTGTAAACTTCCAGGTTGTGTTTTACCGCACTTAAATTCACTTCCACATAAGTCAAATGCTTCAAGGCTTTTCCTTTCGCCACTTCCTGCTCGAAATGACGTTTACGATGCGCCTTGATTAAGACAACTGCATTTGAAATCTCATTCCACGGAATAACTTCGTCTTCTTCAATCAAATACAATTTGTCAACTGAAAATGATCCAACCAATTGTTTCAGTTCCTGCTTCAATTCATCCGAATGCTCTGCAAGTCCTAAAACAACAACCTTTTTTTTATCCGGATTCAGGTTCTGTTGAACATGCAGAGCTTCCGTTAAAGCATCTTTGTCAAGATTATAAGTGTCGTTGATAATAATATTGTTGTTAATTCCGTCAAAGATCTCCATACGCAGCGCCAAACGCGGCAACGAATGAACGATACTTTCGAAATTCTCACCCATATCCAAATGGGAAAGTATTGTTTTCAATGTTCCGAGCACCCCATCATATCCGGAAGGAAATTGCAAAGAATGAAATGGTTCACAGCGAACAACGTTCCGGGCATCAGCCGGGATATCGATGTTTGAAGGAACAAAAATAGTTTCACACGATTCGAACAACTTCCACTTTTCATTCAAAAGCTGGTTTTTATCCTCAAAATTCTCCGAATGGGCCGTTCCAATTGCAGTAAGTACTCCCCAATCCGGCGCAATGATATTTGCCAGTTGAGCCATTTCTCCGGGTTGTGATATTCCGGCCTCAATGATAGCTATCTCTGCATATTCATTTAACTCCAAAAGCGAAAGTGCAACACCCAGCTGCGAATTGAAACTTTTCGGGCTTCGAACCACATTTAGTTTTCCCTGCAAACAATGAAACAACCATTCTTTGAAAGTAGTTTTACCAACGCTTCCGCTAACTGCAATTACTTTCCCTGTAAATTGTTTGCGATGGAAATGCGCAAGTTCCTGCATACTTTTCAGTGGATCTGAAACTTTCCATACAGTGCAATCAGCAACAAATTGAAAGGAACAGTTTTCCGGAACAACGAATTTGCGAATTCCTTTTTGGTATGCATCTTCGATGAAAGACATTCCATCACGAAACGATCCTTTCAATGCAAAAAAAAGCGCGCCTTCTGCGTGTTGTATTTTACGGGAATCATACACTACATGAGTAATAATTCCTTCTTTCAATCCAGCAGGCTGCGTTTGAAAACAAGAACTACAAGTGTCTACGGAATAAGCTAATTTCAATGTGCAATTTTGTTATAACAAGATCTACATAATGGTTCATACGCTTCAACCGCTCCAACCAAAACCTGTGAACTTTCGGCTATTTTACGGTGCGAAAACTGAGCTAAGTTACCACAAGAAACGCAGATTGCATGCACTTTTGTGATATATTCTGCAATACATAAAAGCTGCGGCATGGGTCCAAAAGGATTTCCTAAATAATCCATATCCAGACCGGCTACAATCACACGTACACCTTCCTTCGTCAATTCATTGCAAACTGCAACTATACCGCTGTCAAAAAACTGGGCTTCATCAATGGCAACAATGCGCTCCTTCTTCCAATATTTAAGGATTTCCGACGAATCAGCAACCGGGATTGCCTGGAACGAAGAACCTTCATGGCTCACCACATTTTCTTCCGAGTAGCGATTGTCGATATGCGGCTTGAAAAGCAATAATTTTTGCTGAGCAAACTCTACTCGTTTTAATCGGCGAATAAGTTCTTCTGTTTTCCCGGAGAACATAGATCCACAAATAACTTCCAACCATCCGTGTGGTTTGCCCTCTGAAGGAAATTGCTCTAAAAACATAAATTCTATTGGTTTTCAACAATTGCACCTAAACAACTATTCGTTTTTGGCACAAAAGCAAGAGTTCTATTGTCTAATTTTCGGGTGCAAAATAGAAGAAAAGCAGCGTTCTCTTTGTTTAAAGTTTACAAAAAGCACGATTTGTTGAAAAATACCGTTAGAAAAGGAAAGTTATGGAAATGCAGGCATTAATTGAGGAAATAGCAGCACTGGTTCAAAAAGTGAAAGAAGGAACTGCCAGCTTGGGTGAACTGGAAGCTTTTGCGGCAGCTGCTCAGCAATTGAATGAACGCGCAATTATTTTGCGTTATAAGGCTTATGAAGCGAAAGTTTACGGTGCTTCGGCTCACTTCGGCTCGGCTCAGCACAAGCCGCTCACTGACCGTAATACTTCTGACTCAGCTCAAGGTGAGCAGTCCACCGATCTGAATACTTCAGATAATACCGAACCCGAAGAAACAATAGATTTTGCGGCTGAAGCAGCACCTGTTTCTGAAGAATCTGAGGATTTGTCATTTGATTTGTTTTCTATGGACGACATTTCAGATTCACAGGACACGGAAGAAGAAATTGTGAAGGAAGAAACCCCAATCCTTGAAGACACCGCAGAGCCTGTTGCAGAAGAACCAACTTTCATTGAAGGAGAAACTACGACCATAGAAGATATTCCTGTTGAACCGGAATTGGTTATTGAGACTCCGATCATTGAGAAAAGTGAACCCATTGTTCCTTCACCATCGGCGGTCAACAGCGGAAACGAGCATCCAATCATCAGAAAAGCGCTTACTAACGACGGATCGCTGCAATCGCGCTTACTTTCAGTTCGCCTTGAGACATTGAAAAGTGCTTTCGGATTAAACGAACGTATGCTGATTGTCCGCGAATTGTTTGGCGGATCTACCGATGCTTATGCTGACGCAATTGAACTACTGGATAATCAGTCTGAAATTCATGCCGCACGTTCTAAAGTAACTGACTTCGCCAACCAATATGGCTGGAGAGAAGACAACGAATTGGCAGTTGAATTTGTACAAAAAGTAGAACGTCGATATGCTTAAGTTTCTTGTTGTTTTTCTATTGGCATCAGCATCTGTTTTCGGACAGGTAGAACAGGCAAAAAAAACGGTTGAAAAACTATGCTCTCCCGAATTCCATGGCAGAGGATATGTAAATGGCGGCGATTCAATTGCGGCGTTTTATTTAGCAGAAGAATACAAGGAAATAGGCTGCAAATTCTATAAAAAAAGACCGTTTCAGGCATTTCAATTCCAGGTAAACACTTTTCCTTCCACCGTGACTCTTCAGGTAAATGATCTCTGGGTTTCATCCGGAAACGGTTTTGTTGTTGCACCTAATTGCCCGACTTACCACAAGCAAATCACTTGCTATACGCTGGGATTAGATCAGATTTTGAATGGCGATTCGCTCCAATCATACGTTTCACGGATACTTAACGAATACAAGGGAACCAATTTCGGACTGGCATTTAAAACCTACGAAGTTAAAGGTGATACGCTGAAACTAATGCGTAAAGTAATGACCGCATTAAACGACGAATTTCTGGTTGTTGAACTGGTAGATGATAAATTCACCTGGTCTGTAGAAGGCGAACAGGCCAAACATCCTTTGGTGCAAATTCAGAAAAGCGAAGTAAGCATTGAAGGGAATTCGTTTACCATTCAACTGGATGTAGAAGCGAAATTAGTAAACCACATTGCCCGGAATGTAGTAGCCTATATTCCCGCAAAGAAAAGAACCAAGAAATGTTTTGTGTTCTCAGCGCATTATGATCATTTAGGACAAATGGGTGATTCGGCCTATTTCCCGGGTGGAAATGACAATGCCAGCGGAACTGCAATGCTGTTGGAACTGGCGCGTTATTTCAAAGAACACCCGAGCGATGTGAATGTGGTATTTATGTCGTTTGCCGGTGAAGAAGCAGGTTTGTACGGAAGTCAATTTTACGTTGAGCATCCGCTCTCTCCATTGAAAAATATTCGGTTCCTATTTAATTTAGACATTATGGGAAGCGGTGAAGATGGCGTAACAATCGTAAACGGCTCCGTTTTCCAGAAAGAATTTGATATGCTCAGCGATATTAACAAAACACAGAATTTCCTCACCCAGGTGAAGATTCGTGGCAAAGCTGCCAATTCAGATCATTATTACTTTTCTGAGGCTGGTGTTCCGGCATTCTTCATGTACACCATGGGACCGAACAAACATTACCACGACGTTGGAGATACCTATGAGAATTTGAGTTTCAATGAATTCAATGATCTTTTTCAGTTGCTGGTAGATTTTGAGGAGTTGATGACGAAGAGGAAATAGTATTAAAAATCAAATTTCTATCTCTGATTTCTGTTTGAAATACTCAACATAGTGAGAAAGAACAATTGTTCTATTATAAAATGGAAGACTACCTTTCAAATCAAGTTCCGTAATCTCCAATATTTTATTGCGTCCGGTTTTTAATCCCAAAACCAAATAGGCTATAGTAGTGGTGTTTCTTGTTCCTCCAAAAACTTCACTAAGAATTACCGTTTTTTCAATGTTTTCCCATGGATATGACACGTCGTTGTACAACAATCCGTTATCATTTATTTCCAATTTGTTGTTCTCATCAAAGCTCCATGCTTTGCCTATTACAGTTATAAAAGCGAGCGACCCAATCCCTAATATGAATACAGGAGCTGAATAACAAACCGCAACTATCGAAATCAACAAACTTGAAAAGGCAATAATTGTATAGAACAATTTAGTTTGATTGGATCTCCTAAATACAACACTAGCGGAATTCCTCTTTATCTGAATTGCAGCATTCAACTCAGTATATTTAGCAAATCTCTTTCCTTCAGTAAAAGCTCGGCGAAATTTACTTTCACCAGTATTTAGATGTCTATCTATCAAAGCATCCAACTTTTCCTGTGAAAACTGATTCTCCATTCCGGTTATTTTCTTTGTCGATTAGCCAAAGCAACCCCACCTATTATCACAACCATTCCCAAAATCTGCTCCAATAAAATCTTTTCCTTATTCAGAACACAACCAATAATTACAGCAACAATCGGGATCAGATAAGTTACGGAGCTTGCAAAAACCGCAGATTTCAATGCAATAATCCGGTTAAACAAAACAACCGCCAAGCAAGTTCCTACAACACTTAAGATGGCAATATATCCTAAACCATTCCATCCATTCGGATTTTTCGTAAGAACCACAAAAGCGCCGGAAAAGTATGAAACCACAAGCGCCGGGATTGCTACCAGTGTAAATGCCAGGGAAGTAATCTCAATCGATTTCAGACTCTGACATTCGTATTTGATAGTATTCAAACTGGTTGCGTAAAGAATCGTTGCCAATACAACAGCGCCAATATGCGGCCAGCTAATTGTGCCGTCTAAAACAGAAGTGCCAACAAGCAAACAAATTCCAACAAACGCGATCAGAAGACCATAAACCTGGCGTTTGGAAACACCTTGCCGGAAAACCATGTATCCAATAATGATTGTAAAGAACGATGTGAAACTATTTAGCATTCCGGCCATTCCGGAAGAAACTCCAGTTTCAGCATACGTGAATAGAAAAGCAGGAATAAAATTTCCGCATGTACCAACAATCAAAAGAGCAAAGAACAAACGCAGTGATTTGATTTTCTTAAGCAGAAAAATTCCGAAAGGAAACATCACCAAACCTGCAATTGTCATGCGTAAAGCACCAACCTGAACATTCGAATAAATTGGAACACCATCGGCAGTTTCCATTCCACGCAGCATGAGAATGAAGGAACTTCCCCAAACCAACGCCAGGAAAACAAGCAGGATCCAGCTGAAAGCGGTACTACTCTTCATCAGAAAGTTCTGATCTTCTTTTCGCGAAAAAGAACCGCAAGAAAAGCAACGACGGGATTCCCAAATGGAATAAAATCAACATCAACCAGCCTTGTCCGGTTAGCTCGACCGCTGTTGGCTTCAAACCATTGACCGCTAAATCGTCCAAACTCCAGCCAAGCAGATGGTGCAGGGAAACTTTTGCCGGTGCAGAAAAATGCACCAATCCCTGGTCATACTTACAATCAGCATTCATCAGAGGAACGGAGACACACAAACAAATTACAAGCAACAAAGCAAAAGCGAACAAGCCAGCTAAAATCGGCTTTCGAACAAATAACGACATTCCGCAAAAATAGTAAATAGGCAATAGCAAGCAGGCAATAGTTTGGAAATATCAACGTGATCTTTTCACTAATGGCGATTGCCTAACTGCTATTTACTAATTTTGGGTCATGCGGATTGCTTATATACTCAGTACGGAAAGTTGGGGCGGATTGGAAATGAACCAGGTGCGTAACGCCTTGTGGATGAAACAGCGCGGACACGAAACTTTTGTACTCGGATTGGCAGATTCCAAAACCGAGGTATTCTGTAAAGAGAATGACATTCCTTTTTTAGTGATTCCCAAACACCGAAAATACTACGATTGGAAAGCCGCAGGAAATATAAATCAGCTCTTGTCATCCAATCAAATTGAGCATATTATTTTACGCGACGTTAGAGATATGAGTGTTTGCGTAGCTGCTAAGAAATTCAGTAAAGGTGCATTTAAAGTTCATTATTTCATGGAAATGCAGTTGGGTGTTGACAAGAGGAACTTTCTGCACACCATGCGATTCAAAGGTCTTGACACCTGGAGCTGTCCGTTAAAATGGCTCGAAGAACAAGTAAAGCAACGTACTAAAATGGATTATTCGAAAATTGTCCAGATTCCTTCTGCTCTTTTGACCAGTCAATTCAGAAATGCACCTGATAAATTTTCTGCCAGAGAACAACTGAAACTTCCGCAAGAGAAAATCCTTATTGGTTTGGCCGGCCGTTTCGACCCGCAGAAAGGACAATTGATGCTTCTAAAAGCATTTCAGGAACTGAATGATGAGCAGGTAGAACTGGTTTTTATCGGCCAGGCAACCATGAACGAAGGAAACGAATACGTTCAGGAGATCCAGGAATTCATTCGGAATAACAAACTGGAGAATCGCGTTCACTTACTGCAATTTAGAAATGACACTGAGGTTTTTTATTCGGCCATAGATGCATTCGTTATGGCGAGCAAATGCGAAACTGTTGGAATGGTCACTTTAGAAGCCATGGCAACAGGAACAATTGTTATCGGAAGTAATGCAGGAGGAACCAGGGAGATATTAAAGGAAGGAAAAATGGGCTATTTGTTCGAACCTGAAAATCAAAATTCCCTAGGAGAGCAGCTCTATTCCTTTTTGGAAAAAGGATACTTCGTAAAGAATTACGAACTTCAAAAAAGCGTTGAAAAGTTTGATATTGAGATCGTTCTTGATCAGGTAGAAGCACGACTGAAAGCCACTGATCTACTTTCTTAAAAAGAGGTCCAGTAATTTGGTCTATAACCAAAAACTGGGTTTCGTGACATTCCTGATTTTCAAATACACTTAAAATGAATAGCTTTGTATCTTAATACATACTAATTATGAAAGCAATTTTACTATTCTTTGCGGTCTTCCTCAGTTCCGGAAGTTTTTCGCAAACCTATTATCTCGAAGATTTCGACGGCATTCCCGGCCCAACAGCCGGAGGAGCAGGAACGTATACTTTTGCACCGGGCTTTTTACTTCGGAACGTAGACAACGGTACTCCCGCAGCCTCTGTTTCTTACGTAAACGAGGCGTGGGAACGCAGAGAAGATTTTGGATCGAGTGTTATTGATTCTGCGGCTTTCAGTACTTCCTGGTACACACCGGCAGGTACTGCCAACGATTTTATGTGGACTCCCGCACAAACCATTCTTCCGAATACAACACTTTTCTGGAATGCAAAGGCCTACGATCCTGTTTATCCTGACGGATATGAAGTACGTATTATGACCGGAACTCCACCAACAGGCGGTACAGGAGTTATCGGAAATCAGATAACCAACTCTACAGTAGTTTTTTCAACAGCTGCTGAAAGCAGTTCATGGGTAAACCATTCGGTACCGATGGATGCATACAGCGGTCAATCGGTTTACATTGGTTTTAGAAACAATTCCACCGACAAATTCATCCTGGTTATTGATGACATCGAATTACGTGTGATCAATAATTATGATTTGACCGTTACTTCATCTACTCAAAATCCGTACACCGCTGCACCGGCAGATCAATTAACAACACCGGAAAACTTCAAGTTAGAAGCGGTTATTCAAAATTCGGGAGTCCTTGCATCTACAAATGTGAATCTTGGTTGTAACGTAATGTTAGACGGAATAGTTCAGACAACGGTAACCGGAACCAGCATTCCAACCCTGGCATCGGGTGCTACGGCAACCTTTACAGTTAACTATACTCCAACTGTTGAAGGAGCATATACATTCGAATTTTTCCCAATCGCAACTGAAGCCGATCTTGCAACGAATAATGACACATTGGTTTCATCTATTCCTATTCTCGTAACAGATGTAGAAATGGCCCGCGACAACGGAATTGTGGTTGGTCAGCTTGGAATTGGAGCTGGTACCACGGGTTACTTAGGACAAGTGTTTAATATTGAAACAACAACTTCGGTGGAATCAGTGAATGTTTACTTCACAAGAGGATATACAGGAAAAAGACTGGCAACTGCCATTTACAACACATCAGGAGGAGTTCCTACTACATTTTTGGCAACTACGGATACGCTTCTTTATATTGATGACAGTGCAAGAACGTATACTCTTCCGATTTACGGAGGGCCTTTAACACTTGCTCCCGGGAAATACGGGTTCATGCAAATAGAGTTCGACTCTACCCTGGCACTCGCTCAAACATCTGCTGTTTTCCAAAACAATACGGTTTTTGTTCAATGGGCCAGTAACGGGCCAAACTTTACACCTATTGAAACTTTTGGTGCTTCGTTCTCCAAATCGTTCGTGATCAGACCGCAATTCAATGTTTGTTTCGGGGAAATCGGCGGAGTTCTGACATCTTCTGTCAATTCAACTTGTGAACTTGCCAACGGAGAAGCGAGTTTAACGCTTGATCCCGGTTATACTGTAGAATGGGAAGATTTGTCTACAGATCCGAATATCACCAATCTGGCTGAAGGCTATCATACATATACCATTTCAAACGACGATTGTTCGTTTGTTGATTCGGTTGAAATTACTACCACACAAAATCCTGATGTCACAATACTTTCTATTACAGATCCGCTATGTAATGGCAGCAATGACGGAGAGATTGAAATCGATATTCAAAACGGACAAATGCCCTATGACATTGAATGGGATGGAACTTTCGGTACTTCAACAACTGTTTTCTCAGGTCCTGCAGGAACACATACCGTAACGGTTACTGATGCGGGAGGTTGTATCGCAACCATTTCAGGAACATTGACAGAGCCAACTGCGATAGCAGTAACATCGGCATCTGTAGAAAGTTCTTGCTCTACATGTCCGGATGGAGAAGCGAGTGTTTCACCATCAGGCGGAACGTCTCCATATTCATACTTATGGAGTAATGGGGAAATGACTGATACTATTCAAAATACGCTTCCAGGCATTTATACTGTGACAGTTACGGATGCGAACGGCTGTGAATTCATTGAATCCGTTACAATTCCTTTCTCAACTGCAGGAATTGAAGATCTTGCCCAGTTTGGTTTGTCGGTTTACCCGAACCCAATTACAGATTTCATCAAAATTGAATCGAAGAAGTATGTGATTGAAAACGTAAAATTGATTGATAATTCAGGTCGTGTTGTATTGGAGAAAGCCATAAACAGCAAGTTCGGAATGATTGAAACCAGTCAATTAGCGAAAGGCGGATATCAGGTTATCCTGAAAACGAAGACTCAGACATTTACCTTTCAGGTGGTGAAATAAAAGTTCTCATTGAAATAAAAAAGTCGAAAAGCCGGGGTGAAAAATTTTTCACCCCGGCTTTTTTATTTAGATTCTTTTATCCGGATTTTATCTCTAATAGGCTTTAAACTTCTCAGAGAAGAAAACCTTGTCTCTATTCAATTTAGTCTCCAATGCATCGCGAAACGCCTTGAAATCTTCTTTTGATACAGCTGTAATGGGAAATGATAATTGAAGATCTTCAATATATTCGAAGAAAACCGTTTGCTGATGAACTTCTACTCTTCTCAGTCCGGAATAGTACAGAACACTCACTTCACGATCTGCAACAACCAGCGCTTTCTGAGTAATTCCGATTCGGTACCAGGAATTGGCAACCAAAAAGAAAACCAGCTGATCTAAAAACAGGATTCCATAAACGATTTGCAAGGGCCAGGAGTTTGGGGAAAGGATCATACACGTAAGCATGAAGATCAATCCAACAACTGATTCTATTATCAGATACAACCTTACTTGTCTCTTACGTTCTTTACCAATTGGTGCGCTCCAGTCGAAACGCTCCGGCTTACGAAGCATGTTTACACCAACCCAGCGTGAAACCGAGCGGCGTGCAACAATCAAAAAGATCAATCCGGCTAAAACCAGGTAAATAGCTTCCCTGTATTCAAATGAATCAATACTTGTTCCTAAAAACGGCATTTCGAAGCTCTCAAAAATGGTATAGAACATTGCCGGAAAGGACAATACCAGGAGCATAATGTTTACGGAACGATTCATTCTTGAACCAGCTGTTTCAGTTTGTTTTTCAATTCAACGATACGCTTGCGTGAAGCATCGATTTTTCCTTCTACTTCTTTTCTCAATGCATCAGCACCTTTTGATTTTGCAAAGAACCCAAGGTTGTTTTCCAGTTGACGGATATCTGTTTCAATTCGTGTAATCTTCTCACGGATCTCAATACGTTCACGCTGCAATACTTTATCCGCATTCGGACTCGCTTTCAGTGTATCCAATTTTGCCTGGAACATTACGCGATCCTGCTCTTCACCTTCAAGCTTCAATTTCTTGTAATGCGAATCCAGTGCATCTCTGTAACCGTTGTAAATAGTATCCTTGTCTTTCATAGGAACTTTTCCAAGGGCAGAGAACTCAGCTGCATATCCTCTCAAAACAGCCAACGCCTCTTTTTTGTCTTCAGAAAGCGGTGTATTTTTGATTTTTTCTATCAGTTCCTGTTTTGCAACCAGGTTTCCTGCCAAAGCCTCATCCTGTTGCGCATAAAATGCTTGCTTTGAGTTGAAGAAATGATCACAGGCACTACGGAATTCTTTCCATAATTTCTGTTCGTTGCGCTGACCAGCATTCCCGAGACCTTTCCAAACTTGCTGTAATTTCACGATCTCGGCAGTTGTTTCTTTCCACGATTGCGAATCTTTCAACTCGTTCAGTTTGTCGATCAGTTCTTGTTTCTTATTGGCAACTTTATCGAAATCACCTTTCAGGCTTTCGAAGTATGTTTTCTTCTTCCCGAAAAACTCATCACATGAACCACGGAAAGATTTCCAAACTTCTTCGTTTTCCTTTCTCGGACCGAATCCGATTTGTTTCCATGCTTCCTGCAGTTCCAGCAGTTTTTTCGTTGCTGCATCCCAGTCTTTCGCTGACGAAGCAGCCAATTCCTGAACAAAAGTTGCAGCTTGTTCAGCCAACTCCTTTTTTCGCTCAAGATTTGCGGTTAATTCGCCACGACGTTCTTCGTAGAATCCATGAATACGCTGGTACAAAGCTCTTACCGCTTCCCAGTACGCATCTTTCATTTTCTCCCACTCTTCATTACGTACAGGACCAATTTCATCCCATTCGTTCTGAAGACCTTTCAACGCGTGCTCAATATCCTTGATCTGTTCAACAGAAGCTAAAGCCTGAATTCGTTTGATAACATCGAGTTTCAACTGCTCATTACGGTGCAGGTCATGCTCGCGCAATTCACGATAGATCTTAATATGATAAAAGAACGTTTCCAGCAAACGGGAATATTCAGACTGAACTTCCTGTCTTTTGTCGCGCGGAATATCTCCAACTTCTTTCCACTGTTCGTGGATTTCTTTGTAAGCGGTTAATGCCGCACCTATATTTTCTTCCTTTTCAACTACTTCTTTCAAGCGCGTAATCAGAGCCTTCTTTCTGCGTAGGTTTGCTTCTTCCGCTTCTTGTTTCACACGTTGCTGTGCCGTTCTCTTTTCACGGTATTCACCCAACAGTTCGTAAAAAGCTGTTCGCACTTCGTCAGTCTCCTTCTCAGGAACTTCTTCACCCTTTTCCTGGGCTTCGAGTTGAGAAACCTGGAATTTACGATCTTCTTCCAGGCAAAGATCTTCCATCTGTGTGCGTAATTCCGCTACTTCGCGTGCAACTGCCAGTGCATCTTCCTGTGCCGACAGTGCTTGTAATTGTTCTAATAGAGCCGCTTTATTCATAATACTTGATTAGAGTAATTTCTTACCCGATTACAGGATTCATTTCATATTGTGTCAATGAAACCAAGCTTTCAATGCGTGCATCGATTTCATCTTTACTTATTTCCAATAAACGTTGTGTTCCGAATTTCTCAACACAAAAAGAAGCCAAAGCAGAACCTGCGATAATTGCTCTTTTCATGTTTTCAAACGAAATATCGTCACTTGCAGCCAAATATCCAATAAATCCGCCTGCAAATGTGTCACCTGCACCTGTCGGATCGAAAACCACCTCCAACGGTAAAGCCGGAGCGAAGAATACCGAATCATCTTTAAACAAAAGCGCTCCGTGTTCTCCTTTTTTGATAATCAATGTTTTAGGACCCATTGCACGAATCACTCGTGAAGCGGTCATCAAAGAATATTCTCCTGAAAGCTGACGTGCTTCTTCATCGTTAATGATCAGTACATCAATTAATTTCAATGTTTGTTTCAAATCGTCCAGAGCGATATCCATCCAGAAATTCATGGTATCCATTGCAATCAGCTTCGGTCTTTTTGTTAATCGCTCAATTACCAATCGCTGAACTGAAGGTGCAAGGTTTCCCAGCATCAGATAATCTGCCCCCTGATAGCTTTCCGGAATAATCGGATCGAACGTTTCTAGCACGTTTAACTCAGTAACCAGCGTATCGCGGCTATTCATATCGTTGTGGTAACGACCTGACCAAAAAAAAGTTTTCTCACCTTTTTTGATCTGAAGTCCTTCCTGCTGAACACCTTTAGATGCTAATAAATCTAATGTTTCCTGTGGAAAATCTTCTCCCACAACAGAAACAATGCGTTGATCTTTTACAAAGTTTGAAGCAGAAAGTGCGATGAAAGTTCCTGCACCACCTACAATTTTATCCGTTTTTCCAAAAGGAGTTTCAATTGCATCAAATGCTACACTCCCTACAGTAATTAAGCTCATATTTTTTTCTTAAGGGTACAAAGGTAGTAATTAGCCCTTTGATAATAGGATGTTGAGACATTCAAATTTCAGGACGTTGAACTCTAATTACTGCCAAACAAATCAAAGTCTTAAAATCCTAGCATCCTAAAGTCATAATATCTAATTTTGCAGAATGGATTACGCATTAGAACTGAGATATCAGCACTTGATCAGAGAATTGACAAAAACCTTCGGTGAAGGAATAGATTTACAGATCCTGTTGTTTTTAATCGGGGTTGAAGAACTTGGCCATGGATACAAAGATTTCAAAAAGCACGAGAAAACAGATTTAATGCACATTGCCATTTGTACGATACTGGAACCTTATGGGTACTATGAATTTATAGGTAAGGACAAAGATGAATGGCCGCATTTTGAATTGAAAAAGGAATTGCCTCCATTGTCTGATGCCGAACAGCAGGAATTCATGAAAGGGGCAATTGTTGAGTATTTTGAGCACCACGGATATTCAACCGCTCATTTGCAGCCCTAACCTCAAACAAAATTTCTCTGATCATGACATTACGCTGATCCGGCAGATGTTCGCTGATAAACTAAAGTTTAGTACAAATCACAATTTCATGGATACCGCTATGGTTTACTTTGAAGATTACTGATGCTTTTCGGTTTTTGTTACTTAGCCCGAATTTTTCATTTAACCATTTTTATCTATTGAATTTAAGAGGACCCCCTTGTGTTCCCAATCTCTAGATGGAATTATACTATATTTGTTACTCTTAAAAAAAAGAACATGGATTTTTGGGTGCGTGCAGCGCAGTTGCTATTATCATTATCATTACTTATTGTATTACACGAATTGGGTCATTTTATTGCCGCACGTGTCTTTAAAGTAAAGGTTGAGAAGTTTTACCTGTTTTTCGACTGGAAGTTTTCGCTTCTGAAAAAGAAAATCGGTGACACAGAATGGGGAATCGGATGGATTCCGCTTGGTGGATATGTGAAAATCGCAGGAATGGTTGACGAATCAATGGATACGGAACAATTGTCTCAACCGGCCCAGCCATGGGAATTCCGTGCGAAACCAGCGTGGCAGCGTTTGATTATTATGCTTGGCGGAATCATTGTTAACGTAATAGTCGGATTCGTTCTTTTCATCATGGTAACCATGATCTGGGGAGAAGAAAAAGTAAACAACGACAAACTTGCAAATGGTGTTGCCGTTCACCCGTACATGGAACAATTCGGCTTCCGGTCCGGAGATAAGATACTCTCTGTAAACGGAGAAAAAGTAACGAACTTCCCGAAACTGGGCTCTGAAATCCTGATATTCAACAAACGTAACTTTGAGGTTTTACATGCTGACGGTAAAAAAGAATCTATTGAATTACCTGAAGATATTGGAAAGATGATGTGGAATCAGGGTGCCGAAAACGGTACTTTCACTTTCAGATCATTTCCCGGATCAATAGATTCAGTGCTTCCTGGCTCAAGTGCGGAACGCATCAAGTTGAAAAAGGGAGATAAGATTGTGGCAATCAACGGAAAAGATTTCTCATACCATGACGAAATGTCTTCTATGTTCTACAAAAACATTGGAAAGAAAATAGAACTGAGCGTGAAGCGTGGCGACACCATTCTGAAAAAAGACCTGAAAGTTGGTAAGGAAGGACAACTGGGAATTCTGACCAACAACAAGATCACCACCGACACCGCTGCAATTTACACGCAGTATTACGGTTTTAGTGAGAGTATCGGAAAAGGAATGACGCGCGGTTACAAAATGATCTACAGCAACATTGCTCAATTCAAATATGTATTTACATCAAAAGGAGCAAGCTCTGTCGGCGGATTAGGCTCCATGGGTAAAATGTTCCCTCCGGTATGGAACTGGGAAGCATTCTGGACATTAACTGCATTCTTATCAATGATGCTAGCAGTAATGAACTTGTTACCGATTCCGGCATTAGACGGCGGCCATGTGATCTTCCTGATCTATGAAATGATTACACGCAAACCGGCACCGCAAAGAGTATTGGAATTGGCGCAATACGTAGGGATATTCTTACTGCTTGGTTTGATGCTTTACGCTAACGGAAAAGATATTCTTGGAGCTTTTAGCTAGAAGATTATACTAAAACAAAAAAGTCGGGGTGAAAAATTTTTCACCCCGACTTTTTTCTTCCGACTTTTTTATATCGTTCTCACCTTCACAAATCGTTTTGTAAAGTTTCCTGATTTCTTGAAAATATGAACAGTGTATGTTCCGTTGGAAAGTCCGTCCAAATCTACCGGAATATCATGTGTTCCATTATTGTAGGACTGCGAGCTTATTTCTTTCACCAGCTTCCCTTCTGCCGAACGAATCTGAACAGTTACATCCTCGTTTTGAGATTCGAAACGGATAGTTGTAGAAGAGCTGCATGGATTCGGATATACAACTACTGAATTCTGATCTTCGCTGTTTTCGTTCAAGCCCAAATTACAGGAATCAAGAACCGGGAAGAAATTAATAGTATGTTCGAATTGTGCCTGAATATCGGCTACATCTGCCTGGAACCAATCTTTCAATACAGAAGCATATACATCTCTGAAATCGATCTGCATTGGAAGCCCGGCCTGATCTACAATCTGATCTGAAATAACCGGGTTCGGTCCAACTACTCCACCTGTAATACAAGAACCGAATAAGAATAATGGCGCTGCATCTCCATGGTCTGTTCCGAAACTCGCGTTAGAAGCCACCTGACGACCAAATTCAGAGAATGTCATTCCTGCAACGCGCTGTGCAATTCCCAATAAACCTAAATCGTCCTGGAACGCACGCACAGCATCCGAAACTTTTTTCAAAAGATCAGCATGGTTTCCCGTTTCCGGGGTCCCATCAACAACTTGCGAATCGTGAGTATCAAATCCATTCACGTTTACAATATAGATCTTGGTTTCCAATCCACCGGCGATCATGCGCGCAACATCTTTCATTTGCATTGCCAGTTCATTCGCCGGATCATACATCGTAGAAAGATTCGACCCCGCTGAATAGGCTGCATTGATCTGATCACCATAATCGTTTGCCATTGCAATGATCATCGACAAATATTCCATGTGGGAGCCATAATACGTTCCATCATTCACCTGAACGGTTTCCAATAGGTTAAACGCATCGGCCGGGTTAGAAACTGACTGGCAGAAATTAGCCATAAGTCCCTGGCAGGTCGCCGAAACATCATAGCCCATGCTAATTGCAAATGGATCAGGATTGGCAGTATTCGGGTAATCGTCGGGGAAGTTCGGGTAATCCTGATCGAGATGTCTTCCGAGCCAGCCTGTCGTTGCCTGGTCATCAATCAATCCGCTAGTCCAGATATCCATTGATCTGAAATGTGATCTGTTTTGTTCCGGATAACCTACATTCTGAATAATTGAAAGTTTCCCATCATCATACAAATCACGCATACCTGTCATTACCGGATGCAATCCGATAGTTGGAGCGATAGTCAGCAAATCGTTTTCCGGCAGAATAACGTTTTGGCGTTGAATCACGAGATTATCATACTGATCTAATGGAATTACAGTATTCAATCCATCATTTCCACCATTCATACGAACCAAAACCAGTACGCGGTCTTCGGCTGATTTAGAGGTTTTAAACAATTGTTTGGAAACAGTTCCAAAATTGAAATTTTTCAAGAGAATCGGAGCCCCAACTGAAGCAAGACCTACCGATTGTATAAAGTTTCTTCTTTTCATAACAGCTGGTCCCGATTAGATTGTTTGAAATTCAGGTAATTGAAATAAACGGTAAAGTGTAAACTCTACACGCTGGCGAACAGGTGTGCTTACCACACTGTTACCCGGATCAGCCAGGTACTCATTGTATTGAATGGTCCATTCGCTATCCGGCTGACCATTACACAAAATGAACTTCAACATAGTCCGTGTTGTAAGAGAAAGTCCTTTCGGTGTGAAAACGGTTGCCATATCCAGAATCACCTGGTTCGGATCAGATGGAACAGAAAGCCCGTCCAGAAAAGTCAGACAATCCAATTTAAAGAAGTTTCCGTTCGCAGAGATTCCAGGTGTAACTGTTAAATAAGCGCCAATATCAAAACGCAGTTTGATGTAACTTGAATTTGCCCACAGTTTCGTATACGACGGTGTTTGGTAATAAGCTGTCCACCCACCCACACTTGGCGGAGTGAAATAATCCATTCCCAATGTTGAAGCACCATAATACACATTTATGTAAATCTGGTAATTTGTATTCAAATCATAATTCGGAAGGGAGCTTGTTGCATTGATCATGGAGAAAACACACTCAATCGGGTTCTTAATGATTGCTCCCCGTACAGACATGTCATAGAAATGCTCACTTTTCAATAATTCCTCCATTACCGGTTGAATCATGAAATTATTCGCCACAAGCGTTGCAGCCATGTCATTGATCACAGTAGATTCAACAGTTGGTGTCAAATCATAATTGACAAACCAGCGGTATATTTTTCTGCAAATGTGCTTTGCAATTTCCGGGTGATCAAAAATAATGTCGATGTATGCATCTACCTCACCTGCCCCTTGATCTACAACGGTAGCATTACCAAAGTACGCGCTCATAGTCTTGGTTGAAGTGTCATGGAGAATTGATGTAAATGTACTTGTTGGTCCCTGAACGGTAGAACTGTACACATTATCAACTAAATATCCTGTAAGGATTTTAGCTCCGGCAGCAATATCCGCTTCAGTATAATTAGAATAATCGCCCGGGCCAACCTGAGCTCCTTTCCCAACGGTATACAACTCCAGTAATTCTCGGGAATAGTTTTCATTTGGTGAAAACTGATTGTTTGAGGCGCCATTCAGGAAGATCAGCATCAACGGATTAACGGTAATATCCTTGATCATTTGCCGGAAATCGCCCAAACAAGCTGAACGTAAGATTTCCAAATACTGATAAACTGCTTTCGATTCTGAATTTGCATCTACGCCAAAATGATTTGCCCAAAACAAGCACATTTTCTCCTGGATACTAACATCAGGCTGATTACATCGTTCCATGATCCACGCTGTTCCGCTGGCCCGACGGGCATTATCTGTTGCTGTTTGATTAGTCGCCGGATAAAGTGAATTTACCCAGGTTGTTCCAAAAGCAGCAACTGCTTCATCGGTTGAATGTGTTAACGGAAAAGTTTGCGCAGGCTGAATCATCAGCGATGTTACAGTTGCATTCATTCCATTCGTTACGGCTTCCTGAATTTGTGAGTAAGTTGCTCCGAAAATGGTTCTTCTGAGAAGATGGGCCGCTTCATTTTCTGTCCACGGACCGGAAAATGGGGTCAAGCTTAGTGAGACGGGTTGAATAACCTCAGTTATCATAGTGTAGTTTTAAGGCAGCAATTTAGGAAAAAAAGATTACACTTCGGCAAGCTCACTACAACAAGAGGAAAGACGGAATAAAAATCCGTTCTGTTCAATAAGGGTGCTATGCACTACAGTGGTTTCTGACCGGAAACAAAACGAATATTACGTTTCAGTCCTTCAAATTTAGTTCGTTTCACTGCTGACTTCCGGAACAATTCCCGGTAAACATCTTCCGTAAGATCTTCCCAGTCTGAGGTTGACATGGAGAAAAGATGCTCTTTTGGTTGGAAACGTTCTTCGGTATGTTGGATTGAAAAACGGTTCCAGGGACAAACGTCCTGGCAGATATCACAACCGTAGATCCAATTTTCCATATTGCCTTTAAATTCGGCAGGTAAATCGTCTTTTCTCAATTCGATGGTTGCATAGGAGATGCATTTGGATCCGTCAACAATATAAGAGTCCGTAATCGCATCAGTCGGACAAGCATCAATACACCGGGTACAGGTTCCGCAATAGTCTTTGATCTGTGAATCGGGTTCCAGATCCAAATCACAGATCCATTCGGCCAAAAAATAAAACGACCCGGCTTTCGGGTTGATCAGATTCGAGTTCTTGCCAACCCAGCCCAAACCGCTTTTTTGTGCCCAGGCTTTTTCAAGAACAGGCGCACTGTCAACAAAAACCCTTCCTTCAATATCTCCGACTACTTGCTTTACTTCGTCTACAAAACCACGCAGTTTCTGTTTGATGACGTCGTGGTAATCTTCGCCATAAGCGTATTTCGAGATCTTCAAACCGTCGGCATTTAATTCCGATTCAGTGTAATAATTGTATAGGAATGAAATCACGGTTTTGGATCCTGGAACAAGAATTCGCGGATCGAGACGCATGTCGAAATGGTTTTCCATGTATGACATTTCTCCGTGATTATTATTCTTAAGCCAGGATGTAAGGCGCAGTTCCTCTTCTTCAAGAAATTCGGCTTTTGAAAAACCAATGCCGTAAAACCCGTGTTGTTTTGCGAGTTGTGTAATATGCTGTTTGAGTTCGGAACGATTCACAGCACTATAGAATTAAAATAGACCGCCCTGCGCCCAACCGGATGTATAACCCAAATGCGTGTATGCTTTCTCTGTTACTTTACGTCCGCGAGGCGTACGCATTAAAAATCCTTCCTGAATCAGGAACGGTTCATACACTTCTTCAAGTGTTCCGGCATTTTCGCCAATTGCAGTAGCAATAGTTGACATGCCAACCGGTCCACCCTTGAATTTATCGATCATTACACGAAGAATCCGGTTGTCCATTTCATCCAAACCGAATTTATCTACACTAAGTGCATCTAAAGCTAATTCTGTAATTTCAGGAGAAATAGTTCCGTCGCCTTTCACCTGGGCAAAATCACGCACGCGACGTAAAATAGCATTAGCTATACGCGGTGTTCCACGACTTCTTCCCGCAATTTCAAAAGCTGCTCGTTCATCAATTTCTATATCAAGCAAACTGGAAGAACGTTCTACAATCATTGAAAGCGTTTTGATGTCGTAGTATTCGAGGCGTGAATTAATGCCGAATCGAGCTCTAAGAGGCGATGTAAGCAATCCGGAGCGTGTTGTTGCCCCTATGAGTGTAAACGGGTTCAAAGCAATCTGTACTGTACGCGCATTTGCTCCGGAATCGATTAAGATATCAATCACATAATCTTCCATTGCCGAATACAGGTACTCTTCTACAACCGGGCTTAAACGATGAATCTCATCAATGAAGAGTACATCACCTACATCGAGGTTGGTAAGTAGCCCTGCCAAATCTCCGGGTTTATCCAAAACGGGGCCGCTGGTTACCTTAAATCCAACGTTCATTTCATTGGCAATAATATTAGCCAGGGTGGTTTTCCCTAATCCCGGAGGACCATGAAGAAGCACGTGATCGAGCGGTTCATTCCGGTTCTTTGCCGCCTGGACAAAAATCTGGAGATTATCTACCACCTGAGGCTGACCGGCAAAATCATTCAATCTTTTAGGTCGCAGCACTTTATCATAGTCTTTCTCCTGACTATTTACTTCTGATCTGTAATCGAATGACTCTTCTTCTTCCACTTGAATTGGTTTGGGGACAAAGATAGGGGTTATTTAAAACAAAGTAGGGGACAGTCGCGACTGTCCCCTACAAAAGTGTGTTTATTTGAATCTTAATGATCTTCTTCACCTTCCATTAAAGGAACGTTCTGAGGAATATAATCTTCTTCGGCACCCGGCTTAGAGTAATCATAAGGCCAACGGTGTACTTCAGGAATAGCTCCAGGCCAGTTTCCGTGAACGTGTTCTACCGGAGTTGTCCATTCCAATGTATTTGCTTTCCAAGGATTTTGTACTGCTACCGGTCCGCGGAAAATACTGTAGAAGAAGTTGAATAAGAAAATCAACTGACCGAATGCAGCAATTATCGCGAATACTGTAATGATCACATTCAAATCCATGATCATGTCAAACGAATCTGAGTTGAACTCCTGGTAAACTGAATAGTTGTAGTAACGACGAGGCGCTCCTGCCAATCCAACAAAGTGCATTGGGAAGAATACTCCATAAGCTCCAACAATTGTAACCCAGAAATGAGCATAACCCAAACGAGTGTTCAGCATACGACCGTACATTTTCGGGAACCAGTGATAAACACCGGCAAACATTCCGAATACAGCCGACATACCCATTACAATGTGGAAGTGAGCTACAACGAAATACGTATCGTGAATTGCGATATCCAAAGCCGAATCGGCAAGGATAATACCAGTTACACCACCGGTGATAAACGTAGATACCAATCCGATTGAGAACAACATTGCCGGAGTGTAAATGTTTGAACCTCTCCAAATTGTTGTTAAGTAGTTAAATACTTTTACTGCTGATGGAATTGCAATCAACAAGGTTGTAAATACGAATACGGAACCAAGGAATGGGTTCATACCAGTCATAAACATGTGGTGACCCCAAACGATAAACGAAAGGAAACCAATTGCTAGGATAGAACCGATCATGGCACGGTAACCGAAGATTGCTTTACGGGAATTCGTTGCGATGATCTCTGATGTCAGACCAAGAGCAGGTAATAATACGATATATACCTCAGGGTGACCTAGGAACCAGAATAAATGCTGATACAATAATGGAGATCCACCGTGATTCTCTAACATTTCAGAACCAACAATGATATCAGAAAGGTAGAACGAAGTTCCTGCCAAGCGGTCCATCATTAACAATAATGCAGCTGATAATAATACAGGGAAAGAAAGTACACCCAAAATAGCTGTTACGAAGAACGCCCAAATTGTTAACGGCATACGAGTCATTTTCATTCCGCGAGTACGTAGGTTGAAAATAGTTACGATGTAATTCAACGAACCAAGTAACGAAGACGCAATGAATATTGTCATTGAAACTAACCACAAAGTCATCCCTTGTCCTGAACCTTCAATCGCATCAGGCAAAGCAGATAAAGGAGGATAAACTGTCCAACCAGAAGATGCCGGTCCTGTTTCAATAAACAAAGAGTAAGTCATGATAAGCGATGAGATCATAAACAACCAGAACGATAACATGTTCAGGAAACCTGAAGCCATATCACGTGCACCGATTTGCAACGGAATAAGCAAGTTCGAGAATGTTCCAGATAAACCACCTGTCAAAAGGAAGAATACCATGATTGTACCGTGAATGGTTACCAATGCCAAATACATTGATTCCTTCATTACACCTCCCGGTGCCCATTTTTCACCTAAGAAAAAGCTTAAGAAATCACTTCCTTCCTCTGGCCAAGCTAATTGGATACGGAATAAAAGCGACAAAATCATCGCAATAACTCCCATGAATACAGCAGTCATTAAGAACTGCTTTCCAATCATCTTGTGATCCTGAGAGAAAATATACTTTGAAATAAAACCTTCCTCATGATGATCGTGTCCATGAGCGTCGTGATGTGCGTGTGCTTCGTGAGCTGCCATGATTTTATTTTTTTACTGTTGAATTAATTAATTACTTGTTGAATCCGTCATTGGAGCCATTGCACCTGCAGGAATGCTATCTGTAGGAGCTGTCGCCGCAGCGGCATCCTTTTTCTCTTTTCTTTTCTTATTTGTTTCACTAAGAGGATAAACGTTCTCAAAGGTTCTGCAAACAGTTTCAGCAGCCGTATTCAATTTGGATACTTTGTGGTACCACACTTTATAATCTTCAGGTTCAAGAACCACTACGATCAATTTCATTTTATAGTGAGAAGAACCACAAATCTTGTTACACATCAACACGAAGTTGAAGTTTGAGTTGTGCATCTTCTTCTTCATCTCAGCCGTTGTAATGGTTGGTTTGAATTTGAAACGCGTTGTCATTCCGGGAACAGTGTTCATTTGAGCACGGAAATGAGGGAATAGAGCTGAGTGAATAACATCTTTTGAACGGAAATTAAACTCTACTTCCCGATCTTTACACAAATACAAAGTATCATTTGCTCCGAACATAATATCATCCATTGCATACTTATCCATTTTGACATCGTGACGAGCTCTCATCTGGTATAGCAAACGAACCAAACGCTCCTGACGACCCAAATTCAGGATCATTTTTGCGCGCGTTTTAGGATCCCACATCAACGTACGGTTGTTCAACTTTGATTCTAAAGCTTTAATACCGGTGCTTCCGCTTTCCATAGAGTCAATTGCATCCTGGATGGTTGCCTTTGTCATTAACGCCATTGGGTTGTTAGTATTCGTCAGTTTATAGTCGAAATAACCCAACTTGTTATCATCACCTGCCATGCGAACTGTCCAGTCAAATTGTTTTGAGTACAATTCAATCACCTGAGCATCTTTTCCCGGTTTACTTGTCTGGTCATTCCATGAAATCAAACCAAGGATGATGATAAACGCCAAAACTACTGCGGGAACCATTGTCCAAAGCAACTCTAACTTGTTAGAGTGCGGAAACCAGTTCGCTTTTACTCCGGGTTTACGAACATATTTGAACGCGAAACCAAACAATAAGGCATTTGTTAAGAAGAATACCGCGATGATGATCAGGAAATTCAGATCCAACAACCAGTCTGTGGCAGCACCGCTTTCAGAAGCAGCTTCTCCGCGACCCGTCCATCCGAAACGTAACATCAACCAAATGAAACCACCGAACATGAAGAACATGAATCCTAACAAGAGTCCAGCATTCAAACGATTTTCACGGTTCGGAATATCTTCTTCACGACGACCATTAAGTTTTGAAGAAAGCTCGTACAAACGAACTAACTGAGTGACAGCGAACACTCCTAAAACTACTACGATTAATATAATAAGCTTTGTCATTTTTTTATTTTTTCTGAGCTATCGTTGAACTTAAATTTCGTGATGGATACTTTCGTCCAGGAACGGGTGATTCACAGGCGTAAGTGGTGCTTTGGTCAAATTCGTAAGAATAATTCGAATGAAGAATCCTAAGAATAAAACTGCCATACCAATTTCCAATGGTCCGATGAACGCTCCTTTACCAACAGAACCTCCCATTACCATAATGAATGCGTCTGTCCAGTGACCGGCGAAGATAATTACACCAACTGCTGTTAAAACTCCAGCATGACGTTTCGCATCTCTCGACATCAATAACAACATTGGGAATGCAAAGTTGATAAAGAACATTAGGAAATACATTAATTTGAAATGATCAATTCTCAATTTGTAGTATGTTACTTCTTCCGGAATGTTAGCATACCAGATCAACATGAATTGAGAGAACCATAAGTAAGACCACAAGAAAGAAGTAGCGAATGTCCATTTTCCTAAATCGTGGATATGGTTTTCGTTTACTTTCGGCAAATAACCTTGTTTCTTTAAGTATAGAGTCAAACAAACCAATACGATCATTGCAGAACACCACATTCCTGCAAATACGTACCACCCGAACAATGTTGAGAACCAGTGAGCATCAATTGACATAACCCAGTCCCAAGAAGATGTACAGGCAAATACTGCGAAGAACACAAGGAACAAAGCTCCTTTTTTGTAGTTCGTGAAGTGAATATCTGTTCCTCCAACTTTATCTTCCTGCAATGAACGTTTTCTGAAACCGTTCCAGAAAATGATGTAAACCGCAATGTAAACAAGTGTTCTGATCCAGAAGAAAGTTGTGTTCAAATAGAAACTCTTTCCTTCTAACAGTTCGTCACCTTTCACATGTGATTCGTCCATCCATGTATAAACTCCGCCACCCTGCATAAAGGTTAGCAACAATAATGTCAATATTAACAATGCTGATCCGTAAGGAATGAATCCTGTAACAGATTCAACTACACGTTTGATCGATGCGTACCAACCTGTTTCAGTTGCATACTGCAATGCTAAGAAGAACATAGCTCCCATTCCTATTCCGAAGAAGAAGAAACTATCTACGAGCATGTTGGCCATGAAACGCTGCGAAAGGTTGTTACTATCTCCTTTGCTCAGTTCAACCCACACACCTAAACCGATCCCAATAATTCCAATTGCCATTAGAATCACCGTCAATGTTTTAGCTTTTGATGATATCTTGAATTCCATTTTTATCTGTTTTCTCGGTTTAGCAATTATTTAATTGAATCGGTCTTAGCCGTTGCTGTCATCCCCACAACTGGATTACCGGCAGCATCAAACGTTCCGTAATTCTTATCCTGGAATTTACGAATGTAATGTACCAATGTCCAGATTTCCTTTTTGTTCAAAAGAGAATTATGAGCACCCATCATGTTTTTACCGTAGTAAATAGAGTAGAACATTTGCCCTTCAGGGATAGTTAATCCTGTTAAGACTGCTGCTCCGGTATATGCCCCTGATGTAACCATTGGTCCTTGTCCGTCTCCTTTTTCACCATGACAGTGCTTACAGTTGATCGTGTACAGGTATTTACCGTCAGCAAAAATTTTCTCTGCTGTTGCAGCATCTTTCAATTTCAACGGATTGATATCCGCAGCTGAAGCAATGTAATCTGCATCGTCACTTGAAGCACGGTCATAACCATACAAACCATGTGTAAGATTCGAAGTCTTACCTGGTTTTCTCAAGTAAGGCAGCATAATATGTACCGTCTCAGAATCTGTTCCCCAATACGGAATAGTATACTTAGGAGGCATCAATGCTGAAGGCTTCAATTTTTGTGTTTCATCTGTTCTACCCTGAACTTCTGCGTAATCAACGTATGGCTCAATTGCAGGCGAACGATACATATCAGGCATGTATTCCAATCCTGGACTATCTGGATCAGATGAACAAGCAGCCGCCAATAACGCAACCACTGAAATCTGTGCAAATGCCTTGAATTTTACTTTCATCTCTTTATTCTTTAAAACTGATCCGCCGAAGCGGGCCTAATTATTAAATTTCTTTTTGATCAATCTCAATAACTCCTGTTTCATTCAACATAGCCAACAATTGGTCGGCGCTGTGAGAATGATTATCAGCAGTACGAATTTCCATTACAAATTTATCATCTGTTGTACGCGGATCAGGGTTTGACGCCGGCATTCCAGGCAATGTTTTGTTTAACAACAAATATGTAATTGCCATTCCGTGAGCAGCACACAATACGGTGAACTCAAATGAGATCGGAATAAACGCCAATACGTTGTCCAAATAGGATTCATTCGGTTTACCACCAATATTCATTGGCCAATCTTCAATCATGAAGTAACGCATACCGATTGTTGCCAACATGGTACCTGTTAAACCATATAAGAATGCCATAATCCCCAAACGAGTTTGTTTTACTCCAATGATAGGGTCAATTCCGTGAATTGGAAAAGGTGAGAACACGTCAGCTACTTTAACACCTTTAGCTACCAACTTCTTAGCGCCATCTTTTAGCACATCGTCGTCGTCATACATTGCATAAATTACTTTCTCTGCCATGTCTCTAATTAATGATTGTGAGTATTATCGTGGTCATCGTGTCCGTGACTGTGACCGTTTTTAGCAAAATAAGGGTGAACCGGTGCGGTATCGTTTTTATATGATTCACCGGAAGACTTCAGAATTGTTTTCAATTCGTTCAATGCCAATACAGGGAAGAAACGAGCAAACAATAAGAAGAATACAAAGAACAAACCGATTGTTCCGATGTATACACCTAAATCGATGTGACTCGGGAAGTGCATAGACCATGAAGACGGTAAGTAATCTCTGTGAATAGATGTTACGATAATTACGTAACGCTCGAACCACATACCAATGTTTACAACAATCGAAATGAAGAATGTAAACATTAAGCTGCGACGTAATTTTTTGAACCACATCAACTGCGGAGAAATCACGTTACAAGTCATCATTGCCCAGTAAGCCCACCAGTAAGGACCAGCTGCACGATTGATGAATGCGTATGCTTCGTATTCAACACCTGAGTACCATGAAATGAATAACTCAGTGATGTATGCCGTTCCTACGATTGAACCTGTAACCATGATTACAATGTTCATGTACTCTACGTGTTTTGTATGAATGTAAGCTTCTAATTTCATTGCCTTACGCATAACAAGAAGAAGCGTTTGCACCATCGCGAATCCTGAGAATACAGCTCCCGCAACGAAATACGGAGGGAAGATTGTTGTATGCCATCCAGGAATAACAGAGGTAGCAAAGTCAAAGGATACAATCGAGTGAACCGAGAATACCAATGGAGTTGCAACACCTGCCAATACTAATGAAACTAATTCAAAGCGATTCCAGTGTTTTGCACGACCAGACCATCCGAAAGAAAGGATAGAGTACATTCTTTTTGGAATCGGTTTTTTGATACGGTCACGAATAGTTGCGAAATCAGGAATCAAACCGATGTACCAGAATACTAATGATACGGATAGGTAAGTCGAGATCGCAAATACGTCCCACAACAACGGTGAGTTGAAGTTAACCCATAATGAACCGAAGTGGTTTGGTAATGGAAGTGTCCAGTAACCTACCCATAAACGACCCATGTGAATTAACGGGAACAAACCTGCCATGAATACCGCGAAGATCGTCATCGCTTCAGCAGAACGGTTAATCGCCATTCTCCATTTTTGACGGAACAATAATAATACGGCTGAGATCAATGTACCGGCGTGACCGATACCTACCCACCAAACGAAATTGGTAATATCCCAAGCCCAACCTACGGTCTTGTTCAATCCCCATGTTCCGATACCTGTTCCTAACAAGTAACAAATACATCCAACTCCGTATAACCCGATGATCAGGGCGATTCCGAATAAGATGTACCACATGCGTGGCGCTTTGTCCTCAATTGGCTTACAAACATCCTCAGTAATCTCATGGTACGTTTTATGACCTAAGATGAGGGGTTCACGAATTGCAGCTTCCTTATGCATTAGACTTTATTTTTAGCAATTAATGATTTGACTTTTTATCATGTTTCCCGTGTTCAGTGTGACCGCCACTGTGATGAGCGTGATGTGCAAGCTCTTTCGCCGTTTCATCAGCTTGCTCTTCCAATACAGCATTTTTCTCATTACGAACTTTCACTTTGTACCAAACATTCGGTTTAACACCAACTTCTTCCAAAGCATGGTATGAACGTTTGTCCTCTGAACTTTTTCTGATGCTCGATTTCGTATCATTCCAGTCACCGAATACAATTGCTCCTGAAGGACAAGCCTCGGAACAAGCAGAATTTAATTCGGTATCCTGAACAGTACGACCTTCTTTCTTCGCATCTAACTTAACAGACTGAATTTTCTGAACACAGAAAGAACATTTTTCCATTACACCACGAGTACGAACCGTTACATCCGGGTTCAATACCATACGACCTAAATCGTCCTGTGCAGGGTTGATCTCTGTAAATTTCTTGTAAGAAGGGTAGTTAAACCAGTTGAAACGACGCACTTTGTACGGACAGTTATTCGCACAGTAACGTGTACCGATACAACGGTTGTATGTCATTTGGTTTAATCCTTCGTTTGAGTGTGTTGTTGCAGCAACCGGACAAACCGTTTCACACGGAGCATGGTTACACTGCTGACACATCATTGGCATGTGTATTACCTTCGGATTGCTTGATGGCACCTCAGCCTGAGAAAAGAATTCCATTTTACTAACTTCTTCACGTTTCTCTGTATCACGTGTTCCGATAGCAGCTTCTATGTCTGAAGCGTAGTAGCGGTCGATACGCAACCAAGCCATTTCACGACCTCTGCGAACTTCGTCCTTACCAACTACAGGAATATTGTTTTCTGCCTGACAAGCGATCAAACAAGAACCACAACCGAAACATTGGTTTAAGTCGATAGTCATTGCCCAACGGTGACCTACATCTTCAACCGGATGTGCATCCCAAAGATCGAATTCTTCAATTCCAACAGGCCCTTCATGTGTATGAATAACGTGTTTATGATTGTAAACTCCAGGATCTTTCGCGTCGTTGTAAATATCTAATGTTGTTTCACGAACAATCGAGTTACGGGCCATTGAAGTTGAGTGAATCTGCGTTACCGCAATCGGATACATTTCGTTCGATTTTGCGATAGAAGCACCAGCATTCAATTGGTAAGTTCCATTTTTGAAATCAACGAAACGGTAAGCATTTTTCCCAACGGGAACACGCGCACCTTTTTCATCCATCATGAAACCACCGTACTCTTTTGTTTGATAAGCCGCTTTACCGATCTTCTCATCGTTTTCACCACGACCGTAACCCAAGGCAACACCAACTGTTCCTAAAGCTTGTCCCGGAGAAGGATAAACAGGTAATTGAAGACTGGCACCATTTACGGTAATTGTAGCCAAATTCAAACCATGTTCCTGATCGATATAAGTTGCATAACCTTCTTTCTTCATGGTCTCAGGGGCCATGGTAATGTAGTTATCCCAAGTTACTTTAGAGATTGGATCTGCCATCTCCTGCAACCAAGGGTTACCAGCGTGCTCACCGGTAGCAATACCCGCTTTTTGGTACATTACCACTTCTAAGTCAGAAGCTTTAGGTAAATTTTTAGAAACTCCATTCAAAGCCGTTTCGTTGAACATCAACATTAAAGGCTCTACCGGATGAGTCATAGCACTGTTGTGTACTGCTATCCCCCAGTAAGTTTGGAAATCTGTATATTCTGTTTGCATTGGGAAACCATACATCTCCCAGTTTTTAGCAATATAATCGTAAGCAACTGTAGAATCTTTTCCTCCACGGTTTACCTTATCATTAGCCCAAACGATCAAAGACTCCAATGCAGAAGCTGTATTGTGTAATGGACGAATAGTTGGCTGAGCTAACGCGTAATGTCCGTTCTTCGGATTGAAATCACTCCACGCTTCTAATGCATGGTGATCAGGAGCGATGTATTTACACTTGGCAGCAGTTTCGTCAGCGTAAAGCGACATAGAAACAGAGAACATACCCTCCAATTTCTCACCGAACTCTTTTCCGTTTGGAAGCGTGTAAACCGGATTTGTTCCTAAGAAGAAAATTGCATCAGGTCCTTTCTTAGCGATAACGTCAGCAGCAAGTTTGTGCATTTTCGCATCTTCAGACTGGAACAGGTTAACAGCATTCTCAAACTTGATCGTTTTTCCGTAAGCTCCAAGAACTGAATTCAATTTGTTCGTTAGAACCTGAACTGAAACATTGTTAGATCCTGAAACAACAATTGACATTCCTTTTGAAGCTTTCAACGCTTTCACTGCCTCATCTGCTTCTTTCTTAGCTGATGCTGGCAATTTATCAGAAACACCTGAATTTACTCCGAATTTACCAAGGATGTATGACAAAACATTTGCCTCTTCGCTTGGTTTGATCATTCCGCGGTAATCTGCGTTTGATCCTGTAATAGACATATTCGATTCGAACTGGAAGTGTTTGCTCATCCATTCTCCGTCAGGATTACGACGTTTACCGTAATCTGCAGAGAATGCATTTCCTAACAACCATGTTGATAAGAAATCAGCACCAATACTTACAATTGTTTTTGCGTTTGTGAAATCGTAATCAGGAATGGCACGCATTCCGAAAGACAATTTGTTTGCATCACGCATAGCACTGTATGAAACAGCATCATACTGAACGTGATTGAAGTTTGGATGGTAACCAGGCATTCCGGTTGCTGCATCCATTGTCTCACCATAAATTGCAGTAGACAAATCAATCAATGCCGATTGCATGGAAGGAGAAATAATAGTATTTGTAACGAATGCTACTTTACCATTGTTTTTCTTAATCTCAGCAATTTTATCTTTTACTGCTTTATCTAGTGCATCCCAATTTTTAGCACCAACAACTCCCGTTAAACGTTCGCTGTCGTACAAACCAAGAACAGAGGCTACCATCGGAGGCGTAAGTGCTCCTTGTGTAAATCCGTAATCACGGTTTCCTTTGATATAAATTGGTCTACCCTCACGTGTTTTAACGATAATGCTTGCATAAGCATTTCCGTCGTAGAAAGTAGAAGCATAATATGTAGCTAATCCCGGAGTAACGTTCTCCGGTTTATTTACATAAGGAATTGCTTTTGTAACCGGCGCTTCACAAGCTGCAACGGTTGCAGCCGCAACGGTAAATCCTAAGAATTTCAGGAAGTCACGACGATCTGTTGACGTTTCTTTCAACGATTCGTCACCCAAAAATTCATCAACCGTTACTGACTGTGGAAATTCGCGATCTCTTTGTTCGATGAACCCCGGAGTTTGTTCCAACTCATCAAGACCTTTCCAATATTTTTTTGACATAGCCATTTACTTTATCTTCAACAAGAGTGATTAATAGTGACACTTAGCACATTCCCAACCACCTAATTCTTTAACTGTTATTTTCACTTTTCCGTTCTCTTCTTTCAAGATCTCGTTGTACAACTTCTTGTTCTTCAACAAACGGTTATGCATTTCTGTGTAGTAAGCATTTCCTTTGCTGTCAAGTGAACCGTTGGTGATTTCTTTTTCAGCGTGACACTCGATACACCAACCCATTGTTAATGTAGCTCTCGTCAATGGAATATTACCTTCGATTTTGTTCAGGTCTTTCACAGGAACTACACGAGCAGTTTCTTTTTGTTTTGTCATATCACCGTGACACTGTTTACAATCTACACCACCAACAACTACGTGCTGAGAGTGATTGAAGTAAACGTGATCAGGTAAAACGTGAACTTTGTTCCAAACAATTTCTTTTGTTTTTCCTGAATACACTTTTTTCACAGGATCCCAACCGGCAGCTGCGTAGATTTTAGCGATCTCGGGAACTTGTGCTTCTGCACCTGCAATTTGCTTGTGACAGTTCATACAAACGTTCACCGTAGGCAAACCGGCAGTTTTAGATTTGATTGCAGAGTTGTGACAGTAACGACAATCGATTTCGTTTTTACCCGTGTGGATATCATGCGGGAATGCAATTGGCTGTGATGGCTGATATTCCTCCATGACACCGATTGAATACAGCGACAAGAACAAACAAACGATCAATGAGATAGTGATTACCAAACCACCAAGACCTACATAACGTTTGTATTTCCATGCCCAAGACTTGAATTCTTCTCCGTATGAACGATCGTTGCTAACTGATTTTCCTGCTGCAGATCTTGTTGCGTTGTTTAACTGACGGCGAACACCACCAATCGACATAATTACTGCAACGAAGATTACTCCAAGAATGATCCAAACCATTGAAAGGCCGCCTTCCTCTTCTTCTTCTCCTGCAACAACTTCGTCTCCACCTTTATCAGCTGTAGGCAGAACCTGCGCATCAACCCAGTCAAAGATTGCATCGATATCTTCCTGTTTTCCGGCAAGCTCCGGGAAGGCAGACATTACAGCCGGACGAGACCCCGCAATTTCAGCCGCATACTTATCAGTTGCTGCTGCATCTGCGTAGTTTGCAACCCATTTGTAGATTGAACCTTCTTTCGCTCCGCCATCTATCCAACGCTGACGAACTCCCTGCAAAGCCGGACCTGTATTATCCTTAAAAGGATCGTGACACGTCGCACACTTTTGTTTGAAAAGAGCTCCTCCATCTGCTGCGTACGCAGAAAATGCACCCATAACGAATACCGTTGAGAGCGCACCTATACACCATTGTTTTATACTTCTAAACATCTGATTATTAGATATTTTTGTTCCAAAAACTTACTGTTTACCCCCGTCGAACAAGGGTTTTAACGGTGGCAAATTTAAAAGAATAGGTACATTTCGTGACAGTTTTATGACAAATAATGCACCCTTCTTTTTAATTTAAAATGATTCTAAATAGCCGGGGTCTTTCACATTTCTTAACAAATGCCTAGTTACCAATGCATACAGCGACTTTATTGAGTTTTTTAAGTGAAAATTCCTCAGATAAATATGCAGTTTTTGCTTAGCCAAGCAAGAAATTTTACTTTTGATAAAATTTACAACATGAAAGCATTCATTTTAGCCGGAACATTTTCACTTATCGCACATTTCGGAAGTACCCAAATCGATGTAGTGAAAGATTCTAGAATTGACGGGCTGGTAAAAATGATCGGGACTCCGGTTGCGCCGGAAACAAGCGTTAGCATTAACGGTTACCGGGTTCAGCTGGCTTTTGATTCAGATAAAAGTGTTGTAGACGACGCAAGATCGAAATTCACTTCGCTTTACCCTAAAGTGGATACCTACATGGAGTTTATCGCTCCGCATTACTTTTTGAAAGTAGGAGATTTCAGAACACAGCTTGAAGCCGAGGAAATAAAAGCAAACACAGGAACATTGTTCCCAACGGCATTTATCGTGAAAGAAAAAGTGAATTTGCCGCGAATCGACCAATAATTGAATCGAAAATTGAAAGCAGGTGACTTCGATTCCACTACGCTTATGTTGAAGCTTTAGCGTATGCGTTCAGCCGCCTTTTGATCGCTTATTCAATTTTCAATTAAGAAGTTTTGCGATTCTTTTTCCTACTACGTATCCTGAGGAAACACAACCCTGAATTAAATATCCTCCGGTTGGCGCGTCCCAATTAATCATTTCACCGGCGCAGAAAACGCTCGGAAATTGCTTCAAAGAGCCGTTTTCATCCAATTCGGAAGTTTCCACTCCTCCCGCAGTTGAAATTACCTCATCCAATGGCCGGAAACCTCTGATACCGATTGGAAATTTCTTGATCAGTTTTGCTAATTCCTTTGGATTCGTGAATTTTTCCTTGGAAACGAAATTCCGGATCCAGTAAAGTGCAACCTCCCCCAATTTCAGGTCTTTTAAACCAAGCGTAGGACTCTTAGCTTTTGTCAGAACAGCCAGGATTTTCTCAAAAGAAACCTGTGGTTTAAAATCAATTACAATCTGCGGTTTTTCCTGTTCGCGAAGCGCTCTGTTTACAGCATACACTGGTTTTCCTTCCAAACCATAGTCTGTACAAACCAAATCACCGGCACACGACAAATCCTCACAACTAACAACTACGTTCTTCAATATTTTTCCTGCTAAATCTCCCAACCAGTTTTCATAAAGAACAATCCCGGAATTGCTGGATTTGAACGGTGAAACTTTTATATTCTTAGATTCAAAAAGTTCCGCCCATTTTCCATCTGAACCCGTTTTCTCCCATGAGCCGCCTCCCAGCGCCAAAACCAGGTAATCGCAAGGAATTTCCTCTTTCTTTCCTTCAGAATCAACGGTTAAGATATTCTGAGAAAAATCGAGCAGTTTAGTATTCATTCGAAAATCGATCTCCGAAAGGATTTTCTTCCAGGAATTCAACACATCGATTGGTTTCAAATCTTCTGTTGGAAATACTTTTCCGGAAGAACCAACAATTGTCGGAACACCTATAGAATCAAGGAAATCTCGGAAACCGGAAGAGTCAAATTGTTTAACTGCATTTTTAATCCAATCGGAATCATACTTATCAAGAAAGGAGTCTAATTCTTCGGAGTGGGTCAAATTAAATCCACCGTCGCCGGCAACCAGAAATTTTCTTCCTACGGTTGCTTTGTGATCAATCAATGTCAATTCACAGCCGGCATCCAGCAATTGTGTGGCTGCCATTAGTCCCGCAGGACCACCGCCAACAATTACGACGCGTTTCGCACTCACTCGTACGACAAATTAACTTTCGCAGCCAATTCCTTCGCTTTCAAAGTAATTTCCTCTATCGGCTGATCGCCTGAATAAAGCACAACACCCATTCGTCTGTAAGGTCGTGCCGTTGGTTTTCCGAATAAACGAATATCCGACCCTTCAACTGCAAGAACTTCTTCCAAACCAACAAAATTGGGTGCAGAAACCGTTTCTCTATCAGCTAAAACAACAGCACTAGCACCATTTTTCAGTAAATGAACAGATGGAATTGGTAAGCCCAAAATAGCCCGAACATGCAATTCAAATTCAGAGAAATTCTGTGTTCCTGCAAGCGTAACCATCCCGGTATCATGCGGACGCGGAGACAATTCTGAGAAAACAGCTCCATCTTTCGTAATGAAAAACTCTACACCCCAAATTCCAAATCCACCAAGTGCTTTTGTTACATCGGCTGCCATTTTCTGAGCTTCGGCTAAATGTTCCGGGTTCATTGGCATCGGCTGCCAGCTTTCCTGGTAATCACCGCGCTCCTGTCTGTGGCCGATTGGCGGACAGAATAACGTTTCACCATTCTTCTGGGTAACAGTCAAAAGTGTAATCTCATATTCAAAAGGAATGAATTCCTCCACAATAACTTCCAATAAATCGCCGCGTGAACCTTCCAGGGCATAATTCCACGATTTTTCAATATCGTTCTCCGATTTCACAACCGATTGTCCTTTTCCAGAACTCGACATCAAAGGTTTCACCACGCACGGGATACCGATTGTGTTGACGGCATTCGTAAATTCAGCGAGCGTGGTGGCATATAAATACTTTGCGGTTTTAACTCCAACTTCTTTTGCTGCCAAATCGCGAATTGCCTTACGATTCATCGTATAATTAGCCGCTTTCGCTGATGGAACAACCTGAATTCCCTGTTTCTCATAATCATAAAAACGCTCTGTTCTGATTGCTTCAATCTCAGGAACAATCAAATCGGGTTGAAAACGGGCAACCAACTCATCAAGAGCATCACCATCCAGCATATTGATCACAGCAAAATCATCGGCTACCTGCATTGCAGGAGCACCAGCATAACTGTCAACGGCAATAACATGCTGTCCCAAACGCTGTAAAGCAATTACAACTTCTTTTCCAAGTTCACCCGAACCCAATAACAAAATCGTTTTTTTCATGGTGCAAATTTAGATGAATATTCTTTAAAAAATGAGGATTTAAGTCTTCTACTATGGGGCCTGCCTGTTTGGTGTCAGACAGGACGATTAAGGGGAAGAGTGTTCTCGTCAAAATTCTCAGCCACCCTCCTTAGTAATCAGCTGTAGCTGATTATATCGAAAGCGATGCTTTCTCTTCTCAAAGGGAGGAGGCATAAAGAGCTTTCAACAACCCAACGCTCATACTTTTCCAATAAACTCAAATAATCAGCTAATCAAAGGACTAGCTTTGCTGTATGAAACGAATTATTCTGCTCGTTACTATTTATTCCTTCATTTTTCTCTTTGGCTATTTCGGACTTGGAATTATACTCCATTACATCAAGCCGGAAGTAAAGATTCTACCCCGCTTTGTAGAGAACATGCTCGACGAGGATTCGAAATGGGAAGTAAAAGAACCCGGAATACAGGATATTTCTGCACTGAATTACCGCATCCTGGATATCGACAATACTGATTCTACAGAGCAGATCATTTTTACGGAAGATTATTCCAACAAAAACGGGGTTTTCTGTTTTCGGGGGAACCCACAGCGGAATAATCCGGTTCGTGGGAACCTGGCTAAAAAACCAACTTCTTTTCGGGCAGACTGGATCTTTGAAACTGCCAGAGATGACAGAGATTCCGGAACCGGTACCTGGGGTGGCGGATCGGGTTGGACAGGTCAGCCGCTTGTGATTCAATGGCCGCAAAAAATCAAAGATCGTTTATTCGGAGCTACAACCGATTTCCTCAAACAATCGAACAATAAAGAAGCAATAATAGGCTCGCTTTGCGGGAATATTTATTTTCTCGATTGGGAAAAAGGAATTCCGACACGCCCGCATTTATCTATACACAATCCGATTAAAGGGACTGTTTCCGTTGACCCCAGAATGAATGGTTTACTCTACGTGGGGCAAGGAATCCCGAACGCAGGCAGATTTGGTTCTTATGTATTCAACATGTTTTCAGGAAATGAAATTCTGCACCGAAGCGGATTGGATCCAACTGCCCGGCGACAATGGGGTGCGTTCGACAGTAACGCGCTAATTCACCCGAAATCGGGAATGTGGTTTCACCCGGGGGAGAACGGCCAAATCTACAAAGCAAAAGTTTATCCGAATTTATCTATCTCGAATTCCACAAAGTTCAATTATTACGTAAATGATAAACCCGGACAGGGATTGGAAGCCAGCATGAGCGCTTGGAACAACCTGGGCTATTTCGCAGACAATTCGGGAAATATTTTTTGCCTGGATCTAATGAACATGCGGCCGATCTGGTATTTTGATAACCAGGACGATACAGACGCTTCTCTTGTTCTCGATCTGCAGGAAGAGAACCATCCCTATTTGTATATTGGGAACGAGGTAGATATCCAGGGCGAAACAGGAGTGGCTTATGTTCGAAAACTGGATGCAATTACCGGGAAAGAGCAATGGAAAGTTGGAAGAACTTGCGCCGCTACCACCTTAAACGGAAGAATAAACTCAGGCGGTGTGCTTGCAAGTATACTTCCAGGAAAAGAAAAAGCCAAAAACCTGGTCTTTGCCATATTCTCCAGAACAAATAATTCATTCGCCGGAGAATTTGTTGCAATTGATAAACGAACCGGAAAAGAGAAATACAAGATCCCGCTTCCCAATTACAGCTGGGCCTCACCAATTGCTTTATACACCAAAACCGGCGACTGCTATCTTTTCTTTACAGATGTTTTCGGAAATGTATACCTCACAAACGGTTTAACAGGAGAAATTATTCACCGGGAACATTATCCGGTGGTTTGGGAAAGTTCGCCCGTGGCATGGAATAACCGAATTGTAGTTGGAGCAAGAGGGAATAAGATTTTTAGTTTTGTGGTGGAATAAGTACCACTCTATTTACTGTTTTACAAATCGACAAGTGTATATTGACTTATCCTTGACAACAATGTCCAGAAAGTAAATTCCGGGAGCTAAACCTGAAACATCTACATTATTTCCTGCATCGCAGTACGCATGATGAATAACTCCTGAGACATCATATAAAAGTATCTGCTCAATTTCAGAATCACTGTCAGGCAACTGAATATACAGGACCTGCTGAGCAGGATTTGGAAAGACATGTATTTTCAATTCATTATTAACAGTGACATCGGCAGTCTCTGACTCCTCACACACCCAAAAATCGGTTATCCATTCCTCATAATCCAAATAAAGCTGATCTCCGTATAAATAAAAATATTGCCAGCAATAATTGACAATCTCGTCTGAATACACACTGGCGGAGTACAATTGCTCTTTAAGTTCGTCAAGGGTTTTCGTTCTGTAGTTATAAGGAAGCGCGTTTTTTTTTTTTATTTTATGTATAGATTCGATATCTACACCAAATATTTTTCCATGTGTTTCACAAACCTCTTTCATTAAACCAAAGTAATGCGGGAGATCAACATCCGAATCAGTAATCAATCTGCCTCCCATATCTTGAAAGTAAACGATGTCTATCGACGGACATTGCAATAAAAAATCATTCATCCAATCCGCATAAACATCTGCCGGATAGTTCAGAAAAATTGCCGGAGCGATAGAAACCGTTTTCGAGCTGTCGTAGCTTTTGCAGTAGCTCGAAAGTTGCTGATAATAGTCAGTATACTCTGTGCTTTGGGTGATTCTTGCTTCCCAGAATTCTTTCGTAATGTACCAACCATCAAACGCAGGGCTTGCTCCGAATTTATCAAACAAATCATCAACGATAGATTGATTCCGTATCAATTCATCAGTACAGGCAGAAGCATTTGGCGATGTAATACTGCAATCGGAATTCGTAGACAAGCCGAAAACCACACCGAAATTCTCAAGTTCAGCTGCTTTTACAATAGAATCTACAATACTCGTTTCGGTGTTGATCCAGGTTCCCGAAGCATTGGAATAATAACTCGTTGATGCTGATTGCGTAAACTGAAGAATGACTTTCTTCATACATACGTCTTTCATCAATTGGATCTGTCCGCGCCATTGATCAGACGTCCAGTTATCCATAAAATCGTTGTAAATCACAAAAGTTCCCGCCATTGCAACACTATCTTTCTGAGGGGCGGTTGTAATTAATTGTCTGAGGTCATCAAAACAAACACTTCCCTGGTGCGCTGTGGAAGAAGTATTGAGAATATCCAGTGTGTATCCGCGCACTCTGTTCAAATCCAACACACCCGTTGTCAGGGGACTGAAAGCGGAATAAGGAATGGTGATTTCCTGCCAATATGCATTTCCCAATACGGTATCGTTCACGTAATAAAATGCTTCCTCACTATCCCAAATACTCAGATCGAGATTCGTATCTTCAATAAGCATCATTCTAAACTTATCCGTATTTCCTTCTTCACCCTTAATCTGAATTTTCAATCCATAAGGCGCATATCCCAAATCACTGAAGTAATATTTGTAAACATACGGCCATTGAGGAAGTAAACGAGCATATTCATTGGTTGCACTTCCGCCAATCATGGAATAGTTCATTCTTACTGACTCATCACCTTCTGCCGGATCTGTAAACTCAGAACTGTGAGATGCAGTCGTAGAATTACAAATATGACAACCATCAGATTCGAACTCCATTCCGCAAACAAATCGCTGTGTATCATTCGGAGAACTCGAGAAATTCTCTATTTGTTTCTCTGAAAATTGTGCTTTAATTTCAGATACTCCACCAATGAGTAGAGTTATTGTAAAAATCCATTTCATAGCAGTAAGTAGTTTGAGTTCAATATATCGAAATATATTTGGAAAATACCGAATAAAAAAACAGAACTGAACGTTACTTTTTCATTTATCAGTATTTTCTTCCAGAAAGCTATCTTTGTAAAAAGCGACTTCAATGAACAAACCCTTAATTTTTATTACAAATGACGACAGCATTTATGCAAAAGGGATTCATTCATTGGTAGAAACCGCAAAACAATTCGGTGATGTGGTGGTAATTGCACCTCACAAACCACAATCAGGGATGGGGCATGCAATTACCATAAACGACCCTTTACGTCTTCACAAGGTTGAACAATGGCAGGGAATTGAAAGCTATTCCTGCAGTGGAACACCTGTTGATTGCGTGAAACTGGGTATTTACGAAATTCTTCACCGTAAACCGGATTTGCTGTTGTCGGGAATTAATCATGGTTCAAACGCGGCAACCAATGTACTGTATTCCGGAACTATGTCGGCAGCAGTAGAAGGTGCTTTGGAAGGAATTCCAAGTATCGGTTTTTCATACGACGATTACGAGGCAGAAGCTGATTTTCATTTAGCTCAGGAAGTAGTGGCGTCTGTAATTGAACAAATACTCAAAAACGGAATGGCGAAAGGAGTTTGCCTGAATGTCAATATCCCGAAGTTAAGATCCGACGAACACCAGGGAATTAAAGTTTGCAGACAGGCGCACGCATTCTGGGACGATCGTTTCGACAAACGACTGGACCAGTTTGGCAGAACATATTATTGGTTAACCGGCGAATTCAATCAGCATGAACCGGGAAATGACACCGATTTGTATTATTTAAGCAAAGGTTATTCAACCATTGTTCCTACACAATTCGATTTAACAGCTCACGATAGTTTAAACTCATTAATAGAACAATTCTCATGAAATTCAGACCGAAATTAACAGCAAAAAATGGCGCCGGAATGGCCATTGGATTCATCTTTCCAATCCTGATGATCCCAATAGTAGTATGGGCATTAAGTGCGTTACAGCACTATCCATTCAGCTTCCTTTGGAACAAGATATTTGTTGATTGGATGATCCTGAGCAAAACACTTTCACTGGCTATCATCCCTAATCTTGTTTGGTTTTATGTTTTCCTGAACAAGGAACGCTACGAAATGGCAAAAGGAATCATTATCGGTTCTGCATTCCATTTACCATTCATCATTTATGTTAACCTGATTCGCTGATGTCGAAACGTATTTATATCATTTCAGGCGAGGCATCGGGCGATTTGCACGGGGCAAATGTGATGAAGCAACTATACGCTTCGCAGCCCGATCTGAACATTCGTTTCTGGGGTGGCGATAAAATGAAAGCAGTTGGGGGTGCAATGGCAAAACACATCAAGGAACTGGCTTTTATGGGATTCATAGAAGTGTTGATGAACATTCGTACCATTCTGCGAAACATGAAATTTTGCAAAAAAGACATCCTGGAATTTAAACCGGATGCTCTGCTGCTGATTGATTATCCCGGGTTCAATCTTCGAATAGCTGAATGGGCAAAGAAGAACAACATCAAAGTTTACTACTACATCTCTCCTACCGTTTGGGCATGGAAAGAAAAACGGGTAGAAAAGATCCGTCGCGATGTTTACAAACTATTTGTAATCCTTCCGTTTGAAAAGCCTTTCTACGCCAAACACCATATTGATGTGGAATACGTTGGTCATCCACTTTTGGACGAGATCCGAAACTATCAGAATACTGTACAGCAACCATTAAAACTCAAAGTAAACGACAAGCCTATTGTTGCTTTACTTCCGGGTAGCCGCGTGCAGGAACTAAAAACAAAACTTCCGGTCATGCTTTCCCTGATCGATAAATACCCGAAATTCCATTTTGTGATTGCAGGTGCGCCGAATATGGATGAGCAGGTTTACAAAGATATTATCGGCAACAAAGAAGTTTCCATTGTTTTCGGGCAAACCTATACCCTTTTGAAGAATTCAGCCCTGGCGGTTGTTACTTCCGGAACGGCAACACTTGAAACTGCTTTATTCGGAGTTCCGCAAGTAGTATGCTACATTGGAAATGCCATTTCATATAAAATTGCAAAACGCCTGGTAAACATCAAGTACATTTCTTTGCCCAACCTGATTTTAGATCAGGACCTTGTAACGGAATTGATCCAGGACGATTGTACAATTGAACGCTTGCAGAGTGAATTCGAACAATTGCTTCCGGGACACAAAAAGCGCAAAATCATTGACGAAGGTTATTCCAAAATCAGTCAAATGCTTGCACTCGACGATCAATCCGAGTCAGGAATTCAAGGCGCTTCAGCGAAAGTTGCACACTACTTGTTGAAAACTATTTAACGCGGAACGAGCGGAGCCATGCTCCCGACTTAATTTTGTAAAATGCGATGGTTAGTTCTTTACTTCCTGCTTTTTAGCGGCAACCTGTCTGCGCAGCAAATGCGTATTGGAGTACTGCGCGACTATACTATCACGCAAATAGTCTTCGCCTATAACGACGGATCCTACAATATTTACGGTGATTCTGTGCACCTGGGAACGATTCTTTCCACTGAATTTGTTGAATTGAAATTCCTCGGCACGAAGAAAATCGAAATCAAGATCAATGCTCAAATTGTAGACACTGCAAGTTCCGTAAAACTTATTGCAAACAAAGTGAACGGAAGTTTGGTATATTCTTCTAAGACCAACGCTTTCAAAGAACGCAAATACAAAGACGATTGTGAGATCACGGCACCGGTTTCGTCTTTAACTGTTGTCAACCTGGTTGATATGAACAACTACCTGGGCGGTGTTGTAGAGTCGGAAGGCGGCGGCGGTAAAAGCATGGAGTACTATAAAGTTCAGGCATTGATGAGCCGAACTTATGCCATGAAATATGTTGGAAAGCACGAAAAAGAAGGTTTCGACCTGTGTGACAGAACACATTGCCAGGCTTATCATTATCAATTACGGTTTACACAGCAAATAGACACAGCAGTTCGAACAACAGACGGCGTTGTAATGGTTGATGCCGCAGGGAAACTAATCGACTCTTATTTTCATGCTAATTGCGGCGGGCAAACTTCGGAGCCTGACTATGTCTGGAACAATAAAATCGATTATCTGACCACATTTAAAGACACTTTCTGTATTTACACCAAGCAGGCAACGTGGGAGAAACGCATTCCACAGGAAACCTGGAAAGCATACTTAATAAGTACTTTCGATTATCCGGCGAACGACAGTTTGTACGGATCCATGATCTGCAGTTTCAATCAGCCCGACAGATGCGCGTTTTATGTCCATCCGGCGTTAGGTATTCCATTGCGTGATATTCGTGAGAAATTCGGCTTAAAATCAACATTTTTCAATTGCTATCCGGAAGGAACAGATGTTGTTTTACGCGGTCGCGGTTATGGTCATGGTGTTGGTTTATGCCAGGAAGGCGCTATGCGTATGGCGAAATACAATTATTCTTACCTGCAGATCGCATTGTATTATTTCCCGGGAGTTCGCTTCTACAATTACAAAACGGATCCTTTCTTTAAGCAGAAAGGTGATGGAAGTTACTAATGTTCAAAAAAACAGTCGGGGCGAATAATTATTGGCCCGACTGTTACTCTGTCGTAATCACAAAAACGTCCTCGTCGTCTTTTTTGAAGTATTTCTTTTCACGCGCAAACCGTTCCAGTTCCGAATCGAAGCGCAGTTCATACAACGTAGCTTTGGTATCATTCAGCTGATCATCGAGTTTTACTTTGTCTTCACGAAGTTTACTCAGCTTCCGGTTTTGAGAAATGATGGTGAAGATATCTACATCGTCTAAGAATAAATTATAGACGAAGAAAATGGTAAAGGCCAGCAAATATTTGTTCTTGAACTTTAAAAGATACTTCTTCATGTTTCGAAGGTAGCTGATTCTTTCGCCGGATTTTCCGGAAGATTAAAAAGGTAATAACTCCGGAGTGTTGAAAACGCATTTTTGGAATATCCCGCTGACGGGAGCAGAAGAGTACAGATGTTGTTTTTTTGTTTTATGTGCACGGAAGTGATCGCTTAATGGCAATTTCAAGTACAGCACGTTCATCCGAGGGATACAAGTTGATCATTATTTTAGGAGCACAAAAAAGGCCAACTCTCTTGAATTGACCTTTCTTCGTTCCCACATTAGCAGGACAAATATACTTTATCAGTTTACAACGTTATCGTAAACTTCTTTAAATTGAGCTTTCAGATCATCTGCTTTTTTAACATCGTCTTCTGACATGGGATCATTCGCAAGATCTGCATTTTCCATGTAGAACTGAGCGGTTTTACCAAGCAGTGCTTTTGCTTTATCTAATTGCTTGCTTGCATTGTAGCATTCAACAGTTTTCATAATTCCCATTAAGAATAATTGTTTGTCTGACATCCCGAAATCTGAATTGAAACCATCAACCGTCAACGTTTTTAAAGCTGCTTCTCCTTCTTTCCACAAGATATTTGCCGAAGCTTTGTCAGCATCTAAATATTTACAGGCACCTTCCAGGTATTTTGCACCAATGAAGGCAGGTTCAAATTTGTAATACTTCGTGATCCAGCCCGCCGCTTTTTTCGGGTTCGACATCTCATTCTCGATACGTTCAACCAAATCCATCTTGAAAGTCTCAATAAACTCAGCCTGGTCTTCCTGAATATCACCTGATTTATCTAACTTGATAACCTTTCCCATTGAAGTTATGGCATCTTTGTAAGCATTCTTGTAATCTTCATCGTCAGAACCGCTTAAAGACATTTTGTACAATCCTTTTGCCAACCATAAGTGAGCCATAGGATCACTTTTCGTATCGTCTTTCATGGTGTACTTTTCAGATTCCTTGATCAGCTTCTCCCAGTTTTCATCTGTGTAAAGCATCAAAAGGTCATCGTAGGCGGGTGGTTGTGCCATTGTTACATTTGCACTTAACAATAACAACAAGAACAGTAATTTTTTCATTTTTCTCAGTTTGGGTAATCGCATACCAAATGCTATGCCGAATATATAAATCTTTTTTGTTATCAGCGACAATCTGACACTGTCAAGTTGTTTTCAACGCACTTTCGCTGAAAATGTTACTGATTTTCCACACTTTTTACTTCGCAATTAGGAAAGAGTAAAGAATCAGAAAATCTTCTGAGCTCTTTAAACTTTACTCTAAACTCTTAATAAGTAATCCTACAATGTCCTGGGCAGCTTTTGAAATTTTGGTTCCGGGTCCGAACACTCCGAACACTCCAGCGTTGTATAAGTAGTCGTAATCCTGGGCTGGAATAACTCCACCCGCTACTACCATGATATCTGCCCGACCAAGTGCTTTCAATTCTGCAATTACCTGCGGAACCAATGTTTTATGTCCGGCTGCCAATGACGAAACGCCTAACACATGAACATCATTCTCAACCGCCTGCATTGCTGCTTCTTTCGGAGTTTGGAACAATGGTCCTATATCCACATCAAAACCAATGTCTGCAAATGAAGTTGCAATTACCTTCGCTCCGCGGTCGTGACCGTCCTGCCCCATTTTAGCAATCATAATACGTGGTCTTCGACCCTCCAGTTCGGCAAAACGTTTTACCAAAGCTGTTGCTTTTTCAAAATCCGGATCCATACTGCTTTCTGATGAATAAACACCGCTAATTGAACGAATAGTGGCTTTATGGCGATTAAAGACTTTCTCCATGGCAAACGAAATTTCACCCAAAGAAGCACGCTCACGCGCACATCTGACGGCTATCTCCAACAAATTGCCAGTTCCGTTGCGTGCCGCTTCTTCCAGTTCTGCCAAACAATCCTGAACTTTTGAATTGTCGCGGTTCTCTTTCAGAACTTTCAGACGGTCTAACTGGGCCAAACGTACTTTCGTATTATCCACTTCCAGAATATCAATCGGATCTTCTTTTTCAAGTTGATAACGGTTTACTCCGACGATAATATCTTTTCCGGCATCGATCCGTGCTTGTTTTCGAGCGGCAGCTTCTTCAATACGCATTTTCGGAACTCCGGTTTCTATGGCTTTTGCCATTCCACCCAATTCCTCCACTTCCTGAATCAACGCCCAGGCTTCATCAGCCAATTCTTTGGTAAGCTTTTCTATATAGTAACTTCCGCCCCAAGGATCAATCACATCGCACATGCCGGTTTCTTCCTGCAGGTAAATCTGCGTGTTTCGTGCAATTCGCGCCGAAAAATCAGTTGGTAAGGCAATTGCTTCGTCCAAAGCATTGGTATGTAACGATTGTGTTCCGCCGAAACCTGCAGCCATAGCTTCAATACACGTTCTTGCAATATTGTTGTACGGATCCTGTTCGGTTAAACTCCATCCTGAGGTTTGACAATGCGTGCGCAAAGCCAATGATTTTTCATTCTTAGGAGAAAACTGTGAAACCAAACGCGACCAAAGTAATCGTCCGGCGCGCATTTTCGCAATTTCCATGTTGTGGTTCATCCCGATTGCCCAGAAGAAACTCAGGCGCGGGGCAAATGTATCTATGTCCATTCCGGCAGCTAACCCGGCTTTAATGTACTCAACTCCATCTGCCAATGTGTACGCCAGCTCAATGCTTGCTGTTGCTCCTGCTTCCTGCATGTGGTAACCGGAAATGGAAATGGAATTAAATTTCGGCATGTTCTCCGAGGTGTAAGCGAAGATATCTGCAATGATCCGCATTGACGGAGAAGGTGGATAAATGTATGTATTTCGCACCATGAACTCTTTCAAAATATCATTCTGAATGGTTCCGGTCAATAATTCCTGTTTCACTCCCTGTTCTTCGGCTGCAACAATATAAAATGCCATAATCGGAAGCACTGCTCCGTTCATAGTCATTGAAACCGACATTTCATCCAACGGAATCTGATCGAACAGGATTTTCATGTCTAAAATGGAGTCGATTGCAACGCCTGCTTTTCCCACATCGCCTTCTACACGTTCATGATCAGAATCATAACCACGGTGCGTGGCAAGATCGAAAGCTACGGAAAGCCCTTTTTGGCCAGCGGCCAGGTTTCTTCTGTAAAAAGCATTCGATTCTTCCGCTGTTGAAAATCCGGCATACTGACGAATAGTCCACGGACGGATTGCATACATGGAACCGTAAGGTCCACGTAAAAAAGGAGCTTTTCCACTTACAAATCCTAAGTGGCCGACTTCCTTCAGATCTTCTTCTCCGTAGTAACTGTTTAATTTGATCTTCTCGGCAGTTGTGAAAACACCTTTCTGAGGTTTCCCGGTTTCTACTCTAGCCGAAAGTTCAATACCGGAAATGTCTATTCTTTTTTTCATATTGACTGTTCCAATAATAACGTTGATAATCCATTCCAGGCTTCCGGCACATTCTGCCATGTTCCAACTTCTGTTCTTGGGTTAGGGAAGCAGTTTATGCCGATTAATTTATCTTTCTTTTCCTGCAGACGCGTAATTCTTAACTCTGCCGTTTCCTTGATATCCGCTGACAAAGAGATACGATTTTCCACATTCGACAATCCACCTTTTGCTTCAAGTGCCTGAAATTTCGCCCAAGCTTTAGAGGCTAATTCTTTCGTGAAGAAATCAATTGCGTAAGAACCTCCCGCAACATCCTTTACCTGCGATAAGTACGATTCTTCCTGCAGAAGCAAGGAAATATTCGTAACCATACGCTGTGTGAATGCCGGGTTAAATTCACTCGAATAAGCGTCATACGGCTGAATAACCAATTCGTCTATTCCACCGTTCACAGCACTCATTGCCTGAGTGGTTAAGCGCAATAAATTCGTTGACGGATCGTGCAAACTCATGTGCGTAAATCCAGATTTTGCAACAATTCGTGCGGAGGAAGTACAATTGTGTTCCGGTTTATAAGCATCAATCAGTGTTGACCAACACCAGCGAAATGCTCTGAATTTGGCAATCTCAACCAGGTATCTCGTTCCTATTCCAAAGTTGAACTGAATGTTTTTGCAAACTTCATCTATTGTTTGTCCGGCTTCCAGTTTTTTCACAACCGCATCGTGGCCCTCACCTAAGGCTATAACCAATTGCTGTATACTGTTTGCGCCGGCTTGCTGCGCTGAGTAGGCATCAATCACGATCTGATCTGAAGCAGTTTTTCCCGGACAAAAAGCGGAAGACGGAAAACTACCAACCAGCGCCTTAAAATCAGCTAGTTGTTCCGCAGTCCTGGCTTCAAGTGAAGTGTAAATAAACTCGAATTGAACTTCGTTAAGCAATTTCTTAAAATCAATAGTTCGTTCTGTTTCAACAATGATGTAAAGCGCAGTAGAGCCTTTCATTAATTGGTCCAGAATGTATTTATTCAGTTCATTTTCCTGTGAATCTTCGCGGAAATAAACCGGACAGGAAATTAACCATTCGTTGATCGTATTCTTAGTTCCGCGCACAAATGGTGCAAATCCCGGATCGGAAAACGCAGCAAGCTGATCGGTACGATGAAAATACGCCGGATAAGTTAATCCTTCGATTTCATCATGTTTTGTAAGCGTATCAATGGAGGCACCTTTCAGTTCCTTCGTTAATAAACCGATCCAATCTTCCTTGGAAGTATCCGGAAAACCTGTTACTGTTTCAGCCATTTTGTTCTTCTATTTCTTGTACCGCCTGTTCATCAATCAACAGGTCGGGATTAATAATTTGCAGTTTGCCCTCGCGATGAACATATACGAACGTAGTTATCATTGTAGCAAGCACAGGTGCCAGGATAATTCCTATGTATGGGATCTTGAGGATCAGAATAAATATACCACCGCCAAGAACCATCAGGAACATGCGTTTGAACCCGTAGCCAATTGTTCCGAAAGTTCCGATCCCGTATCGTTCCAGGGCGTAATCAAATAAGGAAAAGCCTATAAAGAATGCCGGAATAATGAATGAAACTACTGGTGACAGCAGATCCAGTGGAGGGAAAATAACCGAAAGGACCCACCACAATCCCGAAACAAGCAGTTCAAGTGACAGTGAAATAAACACAATGAAAATGGCCCGGAGCATATCGTTTACAATCCGAAGGAAACCACCGTCAAATTTATTACCTGTTATGTAATTGTCGTATTTCTCCGCCAGGATACAATTGAACGGTGAGAAACAAACTAAAACCACGAACTGGAAGATCATTTCTACGATCCAGTCTATAAATTCGCCGATAGAACTTGCAAACCAATAAATTATTCCCCCGATCAGCGGAATATCTTCGGTGCTTGAAGCCAAATCACGAATTCCCTGAGTTTGGGCAAAGTACATTGCAAGTAAAATTCCGGCAACAACACCGGGAATGAAGAATAGCAGGAACTTTCCTTTAAACAGGGTTTCGAAGGTATGGGAGATTCCCTTTGCGTATAGTGTAATGCCTTTCATAGTCAGTTTCCGGACAGAAAATTACAACAAATTGAATTGCTCGAAATGATGTGTGAGGTGTTTTCTGTGCAATTTCATCCATTG
>CAMLIF010000004.1 GCA_946479985.1 uncultured Flavobacteriales bacterium | reverse complement strand
ACCACCGAGATCTACACTCTTTCCCTACACGACGCTCTTCCGATCTTGACTGTTTCACAAGCCGGGAATTATCAATTATATGTCAGCAACAGCGCTTTAGCCTGCGCCGACACAACTATTTCTACTACTATTACTGTTTTACCGCTTCCTGTTGTAGTTGCTGACCCAAATCAGAGCATTTGTATGGGAACATCAGTTACTCTTAATGCTTCTGGCGCTCAGAACTACAACTGGGATAACGGTATTACGTCAGGAACACCATTTACACCAACTACTACTCAAACCTACACAGTAACCGGAACAAACGCTTACGGATGTCAGAATACGGATCAGGTTTTAGTAACTGTAAATGCTTTACCAACGGCATTTTCAAATGCAGACTTTGCTATTTGCCAGGGAGAAACCACTTCTCTAACCGCAACCGGAGCAACACTGATTGAATGGGATAATAACGTTGTAAACAACATATCATTTTCACCGCTTGTTACAACCACGTTTACAGCAATCATAACAGATGTAAACGGTTGTAAGGACACAACTGAAACTACGGTTACAGTAAACAGCTTACCAATTGTTGATGCCGGAGATCCTGCAACACTTTGTTTAGGTGAAACTACTGTTTTGAACGCTTCAGGAGCAGACAGTTATGTTTGGAGTAACGGAGAAACAAACGGAACAACCATTTCACCTTCCAATTCAGTTGTTTTAACGGTAATTGGAACAGATGCTAACGGTTGTTCTGACGATGCTCAGTTAGTAGTAACGGTAAATACCCTTCCACAGGTAATTGCAGGAGCAGATGTAGAAGTTTGCGAAGGAACAATGGTTACATTCAACGGAAGCGGAGCACTTACATACGATTGGAATAACGGAGTTCAGAACGGAATTGCTTTCAGCGCTCAAACTTCGGGAACATTCACTGTTACCGGAACAGATGCTAACGGTTGTGAAAACACAGATGAGTTGGAACTTATGGTAAACGAAAATCCGATCGTTGATTTAGGATCCGATTCTACTACATGTGCCAATTACGGTCCTATTGTATTAAACGCAGGTTCAGGATTCACAAGCTATGATTGGAACACAAACGCCACCACAACAGCTATATCTGCATTCATTTCGGGAACTTACGAAGTAACTGTAACAGATGCTAACGGTTGTGAAGGAGCTGATGCTGTTTCTCTGACATTTGATCCATGCTTAGCTGTTGCAGAAAACACCATTGACTGGAATATTTATCCGAATCCGACGAGTGCAACTGTAACTATTGAAACAACACAAGCAGATTTTGAAGTGACACTCCGGGATTTAAACGGGAAACTTTTACAGACTAAAACAAGCGCAACGAACCAATTAACTTTAGATATTTCGGGTCTGGCTACAGGAGCATATTTGGTGGAATTGAAACAAGGAGCAACTACACGAATAGAGCGAATTATCAAAAACTAGAATTTATTGTAACCCGACATCGGCCTCTCTTCAGGAAACTGGAGGGAGGTTTTTGGTTTCAGTTTTCACCAAACATCTGCTAGCTTTTCCGGGGCAAATACTTTGGCAGGCACAATGCAGGACAGACAAGGACCAATGAATCGACTCTATTTCGAAGATTTCTGCTTCAGATAGAGCAGGTATGTTGGGCTGGTTGTATCGGCATATCACAATTTTCATTTAGGAAATCAATAATGCGAGGTGATTTTCGGGATATGGCTATATTACGTATGAGTGATCTTGGGCAATAACCGGAAATTTAACCGGAACAGTGTCAATTAAAAAAGGTTCTTTTCAATCCTGGAAACATCATTTACTTCCCATTCCAATTCGTCATCGTCAACTGCAAACCGATTGTTGCAAAACTCTTCACAAAATTAGCCGCAACCTCAATACGTTCCTGCAGCGATTCCTTTTCTTCAGGCCCCCATTCGCCAAGCACATAATCAACCTGCTGACCTTTATGAAAATCGGCGCCAACACCAAAACGCAAACGACAATATTCTACAGTGTTCAAAGTTGCCTGAATATCTTTCAATCCGTTATGCCCACCGTCTGATCCTTTTCCTTTCATGCGCAGTTTTCCGAATGGGAGTGCTAAATCGTCGGTAATAACAACCAGATTCTCTTTGGGAATTTTCTCTTGCTGGAGATAGTAGTTGACGGCTTTACCGGAAAGATTCATATAGGTAGTTGGTTTCACCAGGATAAGAGTTCTTCCTTTGAATTTCACTTCGGCTTTCTCGGCCACTTTCTGTAACGAAAATGATCCGTCGAGCTCTTTGGCCAAAGCTTCCACTACTTTGAAACCGATATTGTGTCGGGTTTCAGCATATTTCGAACCCGGGTTTCCTAATCCTACAATCAAGTATTTCATTTCAGCTGCAAATTAATTACCATTCGGTCTTTTATCTTCAGTCTATAGTCTGTAAAGTCTTTTTAAACCATATCCCAGCCAGCCACGAAAACCGGTTTGTTTCTCAGTTCGTCGAGCTTCAGCGGATTCTTGCGCATTACCACAACATCCACAATTGCCTGAGGTGTCATTTTATGCACAATTCCCCAGTTCATGTGGTTTCGTGTGTCTCTCCAAAGCGATTCACGTCTGTCAATCCACCAAAGAATCATGTTTCGGTCCTGACTAGCTAAAACTCCTTCAAAAAGCAATGATAAAGCTCTTGGATCGTGATCCTTTACCCAAACCGACTCGGGAACGAGGAACTGGTGCTTCTTCGGTTTGATGATTTTACAAATTCCGGGAGTGTATGGAAGCAATTTGGTGAACAATCCACCCAGCATTCCGGGCAAACGTTTAATGACCCAGTTTACACTGGTAACTTTGGTAAAGGCAATCAATTCGTTGTTTTCGTCATATAAACCAAAGAAAGGTCCTCTTTTGGCATGTTCCTCTACAAAATAGGCGTGTGTTTTTTCAATTTCGCACAACACTTTATCGATTGTTTCCTGGTCTGTGATTTCTTTAAAATTGTCAGGCGCTTTTGGCTTCTTTCTGCTGAACGATTGAGTAATCAGCTGTGCCTCTGTTCTGAAACCGAATTGCTCTGCCATCCATTTGCTCCGTTCATTCTTTGGATCAATGAATGCATAGAACGCATCAGGAGCTTCACCGTGATTTCCTTCAAACACCTCATCGTAGAAGTCTGCGATCTCATTTTTTAGCCGTGATTTCGATTTGGCAATCCGATTAACATTCTTCGAGGCCTGCTTTTGACCTGAAAAAGCAAAGTAACGAACATACCAGCGCGCTTTTCGATTACAAAAGGTAACATTCCCCTGCACTTGTCCATCTCTTTCCAATGAAACGAACAGCGGATTGTCGGCTTCAAAAATTCGGGTTTGAGTGTCCAGATGCTGGTAACAAGCACCGTTTGTTCCGAGAACAGTTTTCTTTAATAAAGCTAATAATTCAGGTGTAGCTTCTTTGCGAATCGTAAATCTTGTAGATAATCCCATTACGCGGAAACTGAAGAAAAATAACTAATCATCTGCTTAGCAGAAATATAAGGCTCAAACATAATCGTGAACTCGAAAAATTATCATACAAAATTACGGTAAGTAAAAGAATAAAACATCTCCTTGACCAGTTAAAATTGCAAAATGAAATTAGAAACTTTCTCGGCACCTATTGTTGTGGAAGGTCCGTGCCCGGGAATCACTTGCGTATCATCAGGTAAAGTAAACATTCTGGTGAAGATTGTTTCTTTTAAAACATCCATTGAACCTCCCGGTAAATCAGTCCTTCCGAAGCTTCCCTGAAAGAGAATATCTCCGCCAATGAGCAGGTTATTTTCTGCACTGTAAAAGGCCACATGGCCAACAGAATGTCCTGGTCCGAAAATTACCTGAAACGACAGGTCACCAAAAGAAATCATTTCGTGATCCTCAATAAAGCGCGTTGGCTCCGGAGAATTAACAAACTCATTGATTCCATACATCTGGGCTGATCTTTCAGCCATTCCTAAGGTGAACAGTTCCTCTTTATGAACAACCAGATCCACATTATAGGTTTTTACACAGAAGTAATTTCCAAAAATATGGTCCAAATGACAATGCGTATTGAGAATAGCCTGAACTTTCAGATCATTTTCTGAAATGAAATTACTCAACTCTTCCTGCTCCTGCCTGAACAAACAGCCCGGATCAACAATCACTGCATCTTTCTTGTCGTTATAAACAACTACTGTGTTTTCCTGAAAAGGATTAAAGGTAAAAACCTGAACTTTCATTTACTTTGTAATGGTAATATGACCGTTAAAGGTATACTTTTTATCACTTATCTGATCCTTCGTTTCAAGTATCCAGGTGTAAGTTCCGTCTTGCACAATTCTTCCACCGTAGGTTCCGTCCCAGCTTCCCTTCGGATCATTGGTCTCCCAAACAACTTCTCCCCAGCGATTGAATACCTTCAGATTGAATTGAGTAATATCAATTCCTTCAATGTACAGGAACCAATTCTGGTTGAATTCATCTCCATCCGGTGTAAACGTATTCGGAGCATAAAGAATGACTTCGCTTAATACCTGAACAAACTTGGTAATTGTATCCGTACAACCTGCGGCATTCGTAACAGTCAATAAAACCGGATATGTTCCTATTTCCCCTTCCGGATAATCGACACTGGCATTTTCATTAGTCGACTGAGCCGGCGATCCACCAGGCATAGACCAGGAATAAGAAACAACATCGGAAGAACTTGCATCCAGCAAATTAACATGTGTTTGAAAGAAAGTAGTTGGATTCGGAGTCAGAACAAAATTTGCAACCGGATAATCATAAACTGTTATCATATCTGTAAACGTCTGCGAGTAGACACAACCACTGTCTGAAACGGACGTAATTGTTACTGTGTAAACTCCCGGTTCAGCAAATTGATGTGTGAAAGAAGCCAATCCAACAGTTGTAACTTCAGGTGTTCCGTCACCATAATTTATCGTAGAACCTACAACATTTCCTGCGCTTGTAGTATTATTAGTGAACTGAACCGTATGCGGATAACATCCATCCGGATCGTCAGGTGTAATAACAAGATTCAATGGCAGCGGAACGGTGATAGTCATACAAGCAGTTGCCGGGGTAGAACCACAAGCTTCAGTCAAAATCACACAATAATCTGTAGTTTGTGTTACGTTGTTTATTGTGAATGGAGTTCCTGTTCCTAATACAGCATTGTTGGCGGTCCAGGTATAAGTGTAAGCGGTTGAACCTCCTGCACCTGTAGCCTGAACAATTGTGTTTTCACCCGGACATAATACATCATTCGGACTAATAGTCGGAATACTTAAAGCCGGTGGTTCGGTAATGTTGAAAGTCATTGTATTATCACAACCACCAACACCAAAGATGTCAACGGTATGAGATCCAAGTGTCAATCCTGTTAAAGTAAATGGTGAACCTGGGATTGGCTGCTGAGCACCTCCGTCCAATGAGTATGTTGTAGCATTTGCTGTTGTAACAACCGCCGAACCATCTGAAGAACCGTGGCAGCTGATATTCGTTGGAACAATATTGATTGTAGGGCTCACCTCTGTTACCGTAACAGTAGCCTGAGAAATACATCCGTTCGAATCTACCGAGTAGGTATAAATTCCGGGATTCATCGTTACAGGATCATACGGCATATTCACAGGAGCTCCTGAAGGATTTGTCCAGGTTCCAAGTACAGAAGCATTTGGTCCTAATAACGGAAATAAATCGGTTGGTGTTCCTTGTGAACAGATTGATAAGGTATTATTCGTTCCGGGATTTGCGGAAGCAGAAATATTCACATTCACCTGGTCAGAAGTAGCACATAAAGGATGTCCTGTAGGATAAACCGTAAATGTTAAAGTAGTATCCGTTCCTGTTGTAACAATCGGGTTATTGATTGCAGGATTCGAAAGAATTCCCGGTGGTGTCCATGAATAAGTTAAATTACCCAAACAATTTGCAATTAACTGCTGAACTGCTGTTGAAGGTGAATTGAAGTTCCCTCCGTCAGTAAATACAACGTTTCCTGCGGCATCCAGAATTTCATAAGAGCATTCACCCAAAAAAGAACCTGCTCCGTCGAACTGGAAGGAAATTGTTTCACCGTTGGTTACCGGAATATTGAATGTTGCTGAAGAACCGGTAGGAATTGTATAGGATGTAGTTACGCCGTTAATTGTAACGAGTAAATTATTCCCATTCCAGCCGTCTCCAAATGAATCATCGAGATTAATGGTATAATTACAATTGATATTTCCTCCGATAATGCTTCCGGCTAATTCTACCGGCGTTCCGTTACAAATTGTAACATCCGGGCCGGCATCTGCCTGCGGGTTCGCATTCACAGTTACAGTTACAGAAGTATCATGCTGACAGCCATAATTGTCAATTACATTATAGACGTACGTGTTTGTTCCCGGTGTTGTTGGTACAACTGTAAGAACATCTCCGTTTGTTGATACGGTAGCAAAATTCGCAGGCATTGACCAGAACGATGAATCAGCACCAAGACCGATTTGCGGTTCAAAAACAGTAACCGGCGGATATAACGATGGATCTAAATTAATATCGAACGAGAACAATGTTCCGTCATCTGCCGCCCAGTTATCGATAACTGTCAGTGTCCAGATTCCGTTAAGCGGGCAACCCAATAAATTAGTAAAGGGCTGCACGGGCTCGTAATCTCCGGCCGGAATTGTTCCGAATCCGCTGGCAGTTGCCCACTCCACCCAAGTATCAGTGGCCACCGGCGTAAAGCAATAAGTATAAGGCACACCCTGCGTAGTCGGATCACTACAGTCTACATTATCCAACGGGTTCGGTTCCCCGATTTGTGTTCCCCCTCCACCTTGCTGATGTAAAATCTGAGATTGTCCGTTCGGGCATTGAACGATGATCACTAAATCGCCCATAAAGGAATGTTCTAAGTCTAAACACAACCCTTGAATGTCGCTCAATTGCGTTAAAGTAGCACCAGGTGTGAAACCTGTTTGCATAATCTGAATATCCTGAGAAACTCCAAGTAATGTATCCGGCAAACACCCGTCACTGATGCTTTGTGATCCGTTGAATCCATCCCAAATCACTTCGTAAGATTCAGGATCGGTAGTAAACTGAACACTTTCTCCTATACACAATGTGGTATCTCCGGGAAATCCCGTAAAATCAGGAATGGTTGCAACGAATACCTGCAAATCAATTAAATTGGTGTTCCCGCAGTTGTTATCGTCCGTTACAAATAATTCAACTAAATATTGACCCGGAACTGAGAAAGTGTGAGAAACATTTGCCCCGTTCGCAGTACTTCCATCCATGAAATCCCAATGGTAATCTGTGATTGTAAATCCTGGCTGCGCAAAAGAACCCATATTCGCAAAATTCACAGGCTCGCCAACACATACGCGTGTACTGTCTGAAGTTTCCCCGGCAACAATAATTCCTCCCGCAACCGGAGATGAACATGGGGTTTCACAAGTTGCAGAAGCCGAGAACATTCCTGTTCCTACGGAATTTGATCTGAAACGAAGGGTAATACAGCCTGAAGGATTTAATGCCGTTGCGTTAATAACAACGCCTTGTAATTGACTTCCCGTGTAGGTTCCAAGTGTTGGAGATGCAGTTGAAGCACCGTCATAAACATCCATGTAATCTACATTGGTGATGTTTGGTGCCGGATTATCATCTGTTGTACTTAACTGGAACAAATTGAAAACGATGGAAATAATATCTCCCGGAGTTCCCGGGCAAATAGTAATTACCGTGTTTTCACCGTTGCCGTAACCCGGGCCGCCCTGTCCACCGGAATCGATGATGAAACCATTACAGGTACTGAATGTTTGATTGTTATTTGCAGCTGAAAAAGTGATGTTGGTTTGCTGACCAAAGACAGTAATTCCGGCAAATAAAAAGAGTATGGATATAAGAGTTTTCATCTATTTCGTGTTGAATGGAGAAGCACTAAATGACTTGGTTATTTCTACGATAGGTTTAAAAACTAAAACCTGATCATTATTTAATTCAATGTATGTTTTGTCGTAAGAAGACAAACGAATCCCGAGCTGATAAAAGTTAAACTGGTCGGTTCCCAACTTTAATTGCTCATCTTTAGAAATTTCAATCGTTTTATTGATCAGTTTCTGCTCGTCACCACTTAATGTAGTTGCGGCAACCACCTGATACGAGCTGTCCAATTCAAATTTCAGATAGTTGTAATAGTTCTGATTAGAACGAAAGATATTCTCTGATTCCTTCACACCCTTATTCAAAAGAATGCGCGGATCAATTGAAGAATCCTGTGAGAAGGAGAAATTACCGGAGATTAACAACCCAATAAGGACAATTAGCGTTCTGACCATATTTTTAAGCTTAGTTTACTATCTAAACTCAAAAATACCAAAAGGGTTGTTGCTGGTGTGAAGAATTTAACGCTTTATCTGGGAATGCTAACTTCCGAAAAAACCTGGATTTTACTGGTAATACTGCGTTTTCACATTGTAATACAGATAAATACAGCAACCGAGCGTGGAAATAAATCCAACAAAATAACCCAATAATAATTCTCGCTGCGAATGCAGTTTTAGTACTGCTCTGCACGACATAACGATTCCACTCAGCAGGAATGCGATAATAATAGGCCACATCGGGAAAACAAACATTTGTGAATAATATGCCATCAAAAACCCGGTGAGAATTCCCATTCCGGCTGCATGAAGTGAAATCTTGAAACGAAAAGTTGCAATGGTACAGATCAGAACTGTAAGCAGTGATCCAACGGCCAAACCAACAATGAACACAAATCCAGGCATTTCCGGTTTAATCTTCGAGAAGATGGTGTAAATTAAACCTGCACCACTCAAAACCGTAGCAAAAGCCGGAAGATAGCGTTCTTTTCTATTCTCCATCATGAATGAGCTAAGCTGACCCTGCATGCGAAGGAAAACAACTACGAAAGACGGAGCCAGAAAACTAAACAAAGAGAACAAAGAAAGTAACGCCAGTTTTTGTTCATTTCCCAAATGGAACAACGAATTCTGCTGCAAAGGGCTCAGCTCCTCAGAGGGAACCAGCATAACACAGGCAATGGCATATACCGGAATAAGTAACGGCAGAAAAAGCCAGGAAATGATTTTAGCTATTCTTTCCATTAAAGTTCTTTACGTAATCTTGCAACAGGAATATTCAGCTGCTCCCTATATTTCGCAATGGTTCTGCGGGCAATGTTATAACCTTTATCATTCAGAATTTTAGCCAAGTGCTCGTCTGTAAGCGGTTTTTTCTTGCTTTCCGCATCAATAGCGTCCGACAGGATTTTCTTTACTTCCCTTGTTGAAACCTCTTCTCCAGAATCAGTAGACAGAGATTCCGAGAAAAAGTATTTCAGAGAGTAAACACCGTATGCCGTTTGAACGAATTTACTGTTTGCAACACGCGAAACGGTAGAAATATCTAATCCAACAACTTCCGCAATATCTTTCAGAATCATTGGTTTCATCTTGGTTTCATCTCCCGTTAAGAAAAATTCGCGCTGATAGTCCATAATTGCATGCATGGTTGTGAAAAGCGTTTGCTGGCGCTGACGAATAGCATCAATAAACCATTTCGCCCCATCCAATTTCGACTTTACAAAGGTTAATGCGTCTTTATCTGATTTGGATGTTTTCGCGCCTTCGGCGTAACCACGCAATAATTGTTCGTATTCTTTGGAAACCTTTAAATCCGGGGTGTTTCTTCCATTAATAGTAAGTTCAATCCGGCCTTCCATATCCGTAATCAGGAAATCAGGAATAATCTGCTGTACCGATTTCGAAGTTTCCTTCAAAGAGCCTCCCGGTTTCGGATTCAGGCGAATAATCGCATCAATGGCATCCTTCAGATCTTCATCCGGAATTTCTAATTTCTTCTGTATTTTATCGTAATGCTTTTTAGTAAATTCTTCGAAGTGATCTTCAAGGATTTTTCTTGCCGTATACAAGGTAATATTGCCTTCCTGGGTTCTACGAAGCTGAAGCAGCAAGCATTCTCGCAGATCGCGGGCACCGATTCCAGCAGGATCAAGTTCCTGGATTTGTATCAAAACTTCTTCGATCTCTTCTTCCGTAACCATTACATTGGCTGAAAACGCCAGATCATCTACGATTGCTTCAACTTCACGGTTCAGGTATCCGGATTCATCCAGGTTACCGATGATCGTTTCCGCAATCAAATATTGTGTATCGTCTAAGTCTAAAAGCAATAGCTGCTCAGATAGTTTTTCCTGAAAAGAAGAATCTACCGAAAGCGGAACTGCTCGTTCTTCATCGTCCTTGCTTGTATTGTTTACCTGAGTTTTATAATCGGGCGTATCGTCATCAAAGTATTCTGAAATATCAAAATCATCGTCAAACTCCTTTTCGTCCTCGTCGTATTCTTCATCCTGAGAATCGAATTCTTCTTCTTCCAATTCGTCTGCCCCTTCTTCCAGCGCGGGATTTTCTTCCAACTCTTGTTTGATGCGCTGATCGAGTTCCATAGTAGGAACCTGCAACAATTTCATTAATTGAATCTGCTGTGGCGAAAGTCGTTGTTCGAGTTTTTGGGAAAGCTGTTGTCTTAATGCCATGAATTGGTTGAGCGTTTACTTTTGACCAAAGTTAGTGAAATCTTCAAAACAGCCGTGATGATTTGGTTGGAAGTGATTGATGTTTACCAACTAAACACCTCGAGTAACTGCTTTCGTTTCATGTAATGCGTTACTTTTATCAGAAACAGGCATTAGGAAAAAAACTCTTTACATGAAAACAATCTTAATTTCTCTTTTGTGCGCACTTGCCGGACTAACCTCAGCGCAGCAAACAGCACCATTAAAAGTTCTCGTTCTTAATGAAGCCGGTAAACCTTATGAAGGTGATAAAATCTTCTTTTTAGGACAAACAAAAAAAGATTCTCACTCGGGTGTTACCAACGCCTCCGGAACGTTTACCATTGATTTGCCAACCGGGCAGGTTTATGATATCCGCATAAAAAGCATAGGAGAAGAAATCGAGTACAACGAATTAGAAATTCCGACCTTGGAAGAAGGACAGCGCTTTCAGGATGTTGTTTTGACCATTACGTATGAAGCTCCTAAAACTTTTACTTTGACCAGTATTCAGTTCGAAACAGCCAAAGCCGATTTAAAAAAAGAAAGTTACCCGATCGTTGAAGATTTGCTGGAATTGATGACCCTGAAACCAAAAATGAAGATTCAAATAAGTGGTCATACGGATAGTGAAGGCGATGAGGCAGCAAACCTTCTTCTATCGCAGCAACGTGCCGATGCGGTTAAAAAATACCTTGTTTCAAAAGGAATCGCAACCACACGAATTTCGGCTGTAGGATATGGTGAAACAAAACCGGTTGCAGATAATTCAACTACAGAAGGAAAAGCGAAAAACCGCCGAACGGAAATAAAGATCCTCTAATTGAAAATAGCAATAAGAGGTGAATGAGCGGTCTGTATTGAACGGAGTCGAAATGAATCGAAGTCCCTCTTATAAGCTTTGCAAATAAGCCAAAACCTGCGCGCGTTTTGTTGCATTGAGCGCTTTGAAACTGTTTTTGCTTGCGCTCCCTTCTCCTCCGTGCCACAGAATAGCTTCTTCAATTGAGCGGGCTCTTCCGTCATGCAGCAGGAAAGTATGGGAATTGACCGTGGAAATTAATCCGAGTCCCCACAAAGGTTGTGTTCGCCATTCGGATCCCGTTGCCAAATAATCCGGAACATTGTCTGCAAGTTCGGGTCCCATATCATGTAACAGTAAATCTGTAAACGGTACTATTTTCTGACCTTTCAACACCGAAATGTTTCCGCTGTTACCCGTCGTAAAACTCATTTTATGGCAAGAAACACAGCCTATTGATTTGAACAATTTCGCTCCCTCTTTTACGTCTGCATTTTGAGTGTTTCTCCGAATCGGAACTGCAAGGCTTCGGCAATAAAGCGTTACAGATTCAAGATCACTCAATTCAATTTCCGGATTTCCACCATTGGGCAATCCGTTACAGCCCGGTTGATTTGCAGTATGATTCTCCGACGTAAAATAAGGAGACATAATTCCGATATCACCGTTAAACGCTCCTGCAACCTGATGGCCGAGTGTCGGAACGTTTGCTTTCCACCCGAATCGGCCAAGCATCAAAGCTCCGCTAATCGCATCTACAGCGTAATTTGCTTTTCCTGAAATTCCGTCGCCATTAGCATCTCCGGGATCTGCATTTTCCAAAATTTGACTTATCGGAACAATCTCCAGCAATCCCAGTCCAATCATTTGCTGGCCAACACGCGGAGAAATTCCGGTAGACGCAGCCAAAGATCCATAGTTTTGTCCTGAAATGGAATAAACGGGTTTACGCAACGAATAAGGAGTTCCGTCATCGTAAGTTCCTGCTTCTTCGACATATGAAATATCCATCCCACCTTCCGAAACAGCAGCCAAAACGCTGAAATCCTGTAACTGACTACCGTAAACCGGATCAGGTGAATTATCAGCGGTATTTCCTAAACGGAATAAAAGCCCGGCGTTTGAAGCCGGAGAACCACGACCATCTTTAAAATGGCATGTTGCACATGAACGGGCATTGTACAAAGGACCGATTCCGTCACGTGCGGTAGTTGAGGAAGGAGCTTCAACCCAATTTTGATTGAAGAACGAATTTCCAACATAAAACTGAAGTGCTTCATCTTCCGTAAGACCATTAACCTGAAATGAAAAGGCACCGGTTGTTTGGTTATCAATACTACAGTCACCTGCAAGATTGATCAAGCCAGAGTCAGAACCATCGTCTACAAAAGAGCCGTTGTTGTCCTCTTTTTTACAAGCAACAACAACGGCACCAAGTATAACCAATACAATGAAAAATACCTTATTCAATGATTTTCAATTTAATTAGAAATGAATTCCGAATTCACCGGCAACGCTCACTAATTCATCTGCCTCTGCACGCAAATATAATACAACAGTATAAACTTTCGGACGTTCTGCGGGCAAAATAATTGCCTGGTCGAAAGGTGTGTACATTTGTTCAATTGCCTCAGTTGTTGTCGCAAAACGCGCCAACATACCCGCATTTTTCTCGGCATCTACATAAGTTGCTAAACCTGATATACTGATACTATTCACGGAATTCCCGTATGGTGAATTGTAATTTCCGGTGTACAAATTATAGATTCCCTGAGCGTTTAAGGCAATATCACGGTGTGTATTATCAGAAAAACAAGAATGCTCATCTTCCTGATCTGCATTCTGGTACGCTACAAAAACGCGTTCTCCGGCAAGCTCATCGCCAGCAAGTACATTCATTGAATTGAACATTTTGCGTAAGGCCGTTGTGTTATCCAATGCAAGGAAAGTGTGATAGTAGCTCGACATATTTGACGGATCCCACGCGGAACGAACCTGATCCAGAGCATCAACCAATACATCGGCACAAACAGCTAAGTACTGTCCTCTGCGCAATTGATTAGCAGCAGTTCCACCAACAACGAAATCCGTATAGGGGCGATTACCTGCGCCGTCGGCACTTAAATCTTGTCCCCACAACAGGAATTCAATTGCGTGATACCCGCATGAAATATTCGTTTCACCTCCGAATTCATTGGCTCCTGTTATCGTAGCCGCATCAATTAAGGGGTAATTGGCAACATCATTAATAATTCCTGCTGCTGAATTTCCCTGAACATAATCAACATACGCTTCGTCCATCGGCCAGGCATTGATCAAGCCTTCAGGACCATCGTTCGGGTTATCAATTGGTCCGTCTACAAAACGAAAAACTTCCGATTGCCCATAAACTTCTCTTGCCTCTAACCACGCAGCTTTGGCATTATCCAAACCTGATTGTGACGGGTTTGCAACAAATGCATCAATAGCAGTTTGAAGTGCTAATGCGGTGTTATATGAATCGGTATAGACGGCAAACGCCATGTTTGCATATGTTGTTTTCACTGCTTGTTTCTGAGCCCCCAGATACTCTGATCCGGGTGTTGTTTCAATATCCTTTGAACAAGAAGAGAACAATACAGATGCAGCAACCAGTGAACCTACCCAAATTAATTTCATGATTTTTTTTGTGGTAAAACTACTTTATTTAGACTCAATAAAGACTACCTCAAAAATGGTATTATTTGTTCTATAACTGAATTCCGAGTACCGTAACATCATCAACCTGTTCTTCATTCATCTTCCATTCGGAAAAATAAGCGCTTAACAGTTCCGACTGCTCATTTACCGGTATGTTTTGAATGCTCAACAGATAACCTTTTACCGCCGGGTTTTTGAGTTTCTTCAAATTCGGGCCGCCAAACTGGTCAGCATATCCGTCAGTAAACATGAAAATTCTGTCTCCCGATGAATACCTTATTCTTTGAGAGGTATAATTCCGGTTCATATCATAGATTCCGATAGGTTGCTTGTCGCCTTTGTAAAAATCGAATTCCTTTGTTTCGTTTCTGTAAACCCAGAGGGTATGATGTGCCCCGGCGAAAAGAATTTCATTCGTTACATCGTTGATGCTTATGAGTGAAATATCCATTCCATCTTTCACATTATTTGCCCCGCTATTTGATTTGTTCAAACTTTCAATGACTTTCAACCTGGTTTCATCCAAAATCTGACCCGGATCCGTCATATTCATTTCAATTACCGCCCTGTTCAGAGCATTGGAACATACAACACTTACCATGGCGCCGGGAACTCCATGTCCGGTAGAATCACAGCAAGCCAGAATCCGGTGATTACCCAATTTTTCAAACCAGTAGAAATCGCCAGCAACAATGTCTTTTGGCAGATAGAGCGAAAAAATATCTTTAAAGTGAGACCGCAAAACTTCATTATTTGGCAAAATAGCTTCCTGAAGGCGCTGAGCGTATCGAATACTTTCTAAGATACTGTGATTTTGGTCCTCAATTACCTGATTTTTTTGTTCCAGCGATTCAAAAGATCGCTTTTTCACATTATACCTGTAATAGAATAAGTATAATCCGCCAGCCAAAACAATAGCTCCGCCAATTGCAAGCAGCAGATAAAAAGAAGCTTGTTCATTCTCCAGTTTTTTCTGATTTTCGAGGATAGCAATCTGATGTTCATTTTCCCGCGTAACTTTCTCAGATTCTATTTGAGCCATCTTTTTTTGGACCTGCTCATTCATCAAATCTTCGTTGAGCTGTACAAACTGGTTCTGATAATGAAATGCGCTATCGTAAAATCCCAAATGAGCATAATATTTGGAAAGAGCGAACGCAGCATCCTTTGTTTCTTTATTTGCCCCCACCTCATTGGCCAATCGAAATGCCTTTAAGGTAAAAATGTACAGCGAATCCGTTTGCTCAAGTTCGCCTTTTACACCCGCCAGTTTCAAATAAGAGTACGAAGCACCTTTCTGATCCAGCAATCGTTCCTTGATCCTGATCGCATCCTTAAAATATTGTTCTGCTTCAAGGAAACGCCCATATTTCACGGCTACACTTCCCAGGACATCCAGAGCGGTTGATTTAACAAAATCATCTTCGTTAATAATTGCCTGCTTATTGGCTAAAGCGGCATATTGACGAGCTTTCGGATACGCCTCCATTTGCAGATAAAGCTGAGCAAGATTGGTGTAAGAATCTCCATGAGTGACAGCATCGCCCGTTTTTAGAGCATCTTTAAAAAACGTCTGGGCTTTTTGAAAATCCTCCTGATCCAGGTATATCAACCCAATTGCATTCAACGAAAGGGCTTCTCCTTCCTTGTTGTTTTGTTTCTCAAATAATGTATGTGATTTATTGAGATATTGTATTGCGCTTCCGTATTTCCCCTCCAGAATACGCAGATCTCCCAAATGAAATGACGCCCAGGCAACACCCTCGGAAAAATTTATTTTAGTTGCGGTTTGCAGGGCTTTGGAAAGCAGACTTTCACCTTCTGCATAATTATCACTGTAATAAAGACATTTTGCAACATCTATTTGCGCGACAACAAATTCGTGACTATTCGGTTTAGATTTACTTAGTTCTTCTTTAGCAAGTTTATGTGCCATTTCCGGATCACTGAAAACCACATTGTTAACCATGCGATGTAATTCGCCGGGGGTACGCTTTTGTGCAGCAACGGAAAATACAGATGCTTGTAGAATAAGTACTAGTAATCCTAATTTCATTTTCTCCAAATCTTTAGGTAGAACAGGCCGTAATATACGAACAAGATTCCTATTCCGAGAACGAACAGTATTCTGGGAATTAGCAGGATCCCCGGATCGATTCCGTCCTCACCATCGAAGAAGAATTCTCCCAACATCCAGGATGAATTGGCACAAATCCAACAAATCACCGCCCAATTGTGAATGAATTCTGACGGAATTTTCCTTGTTTTAAAAGTAATGATGAATGCCAGCAGAACCGTTGGTACAATCATGATTGTACCAAAAACCTTAAATCCCATTACCCAGCAAAGATCTTTAAACAGCCAAAGCAGGATATGCCAATTCTCAAATTTCCTTATTTTTTCTTCTATCATCGAGTAGTTCCAACTGAAAGTTGTAAATTGTAGTTGCGACGAATGTACAAATTTCTACGTTTGGTCGAATTCTCAAAAATTGGCATTCGATTTGCTAAGTGCGTAATACCTAATTGAAAATAGTCATGAAAAAAGGGATTTTATTTGCCACATTGGCAATATGTTTTATAGGATTAAAGAGTAGTGAAATTGCGGTTACATACCCGTCAGTTACGAACACTGCCTTTCAGTCCGGGGAAAAATTACGTTACCGGATTACTTATGGTTTCGTAGATGCCGGTGAAGCCGTGCTTGAAGTAAAAACAACTACTACAAAAGGTGCCGGAACACGCGAATTACTGCACGTTAAAGGAACCGGAAAAACACTTGGCGGATTTAACGCTGTTTATAAAGTGAACGATGTTTATGAAAGCTACATCGACAAAAAAGGTGTTTTTCCATGGAAATTTGTACGCAGAGTTGACGAAGGTGGTTATAAGATCAATCAGAATTACAACTTCAAACAAGATAAGTTGAAAGTACACAACGGAACGAAAGACTTTACTGTATCATCGGGAATTCAGGACATGCTGTCGTCTTTCTACTACGCACGCACCCTTGATTTCAAGAACGCGAAAAAAGACCAGGTATTCAGCTTCAAATGTTTTATGGATGATGAAACATTCACCCTGAAAGTGAAATACAAAGGGGATGAAACCATCAGTATCCGCAAAGGAAAATACAAGTGTATGAAGTTTGTACCGGTTGTTCAAACCGGTCGTTACTTCAAGAGCGAAGAAGATGTGACTTTTTATGTTACAGACGACGAAAACCGTATTCCAATTCTAATCAAAGCGAAAATTCCCGTTGGAACCGTGAAATTGCAATTGGTTGAATGGTCGGGTCTTAAAAAAGATCTGGTAAAGGCCAAATAATCAAATAATTATAAGTAAAAGAGGCATTGCGTAAGGTGGTGCCTCTTTCTATTTTAACAGGTTTTGTTTGAATTTTAACATATTACTCGAAACATTTTCCCCGGCATGCCGTATCTTTGCTACCCAACTATTAATTGAAGAATGAGCGAAAACCCTGAAATATCAAAGCGAATCAGTGAGCTCCAAAATAAGTACAAGGCTCTTAACCAGGAAATTGAACCTTATTTAGATGGACTTCTTTACGCCAAGACCGTTAACTACTGGGATTACATCCAGGTAGATACGCTACTTACCCTGCAAAAAACTTATACCGATTTTCCGGATGAGTCGATTTTCCTAATGTACCATCAAATTACCGAATTGTACTTTAAGCTGGCTTTAAACGAATTCGACCAGCTTGGTGAATCGGAAAAGCCAAAAGGTGATTTCTTTTTAAAACGCGTTACACGTATCAATCGTTATTTTGAAGCTTTAACCAAGAGTTTTGAGATTATGGTTGACGGAATGGAACGTGAGCAATTTTTGAAATTCAGATTATCATTGCACCCCGCATCTGGTTTTCAATCTGCTCAATACCGGAAAATAGAAATGTCTTCAACTGATTTTCTGCAGCTTGTGCATAAAGACGTTAGAGACACTTTCAACGGCGAAGAGTCTATTGAACGTTTGTTCGAACATATCTACTGGAAAGAAGGCGCAACCGATGTTGAAACCGGTAAAAAAACGCTTACTCTTATCGAGTTCGAGAAAAAATACAAGCGTGAGTTTATTGAATACGGTACTGCTCAGCGTACGCGGAACCTTTGGCAAACCTACCTGCGTTTGAGCCTTGAGGATCAAAAAGATCCGGCAATAATTCAGGCAATGAAACAGAATGATGTGAATGTAAACATCAACTGGCCATTGGTACATTATAAATCTGCTGTTCGCTACTTACAACGTGATAGTGATGGTGACATCAATGCTACAGGAGGAACAAACTGGCAGAAATACCTTCCTCCACGCTTCCAGAAACGTATTTTCTATCCGAAATTATGGACAAACGAGGAGAAAGAGTACTGGGGGAAATCGTGGGTTGAATCTGTATTTGCATAAGATTTCTCGGAAACGCGTTTTTTGTTCTTAACTTTGGCTTCAATTCATTCTCAGATGAGAAACCTGTTGGTTGGAGGCATAATTTTACTTGCATTTATTGGCGCAACCTGGAAGAAAGTAGCTTCGCTTCCTAAAGAACTGCACGAGGTGTCAGGATTAACTTTCCTAAATGACACTCTATTGGTTGCCCATAACGATGGTGGCGACTCCGCAAAGATTTACATTCTGAATACAAACGGGAAAATTCAGAATCATGTTGCACTCAATTCTGCGGCAAATGTAGACTTTGAGGATATAACAACCGATGGTAAGAAATACCTCTACCTGGCTGATATCGGGAATAATTCGAACAACCGGAAGAACCTGGTAATCTATAAAATCCCAACTGAAGGGCTCATTAAGAATAAAACGGTCACCGCTGCCAGGATATTATTTTCGTACCCGGAACAAAGCGCCTTTCCACCTCCCAAAACAGAACGGTATTACGATGCAGAGTGTATTGCCTATCACAACGATTCATTATACATTTTCACCAAGTGCAGAACTGAACCGTTTGACGGGATTTGTAAAGTATACCAGCTTCCCTGTTCCGCAGGAACCCACAAAGCCAAACTGGTTTATTCACTGAAGATAGGGAAACGCGACTGGTACAGAGATGCTGTTACGGGTGGGGAATTTTACAAGAATCAGCTCTTTTTACTCACGTACAATCGGGTAATTGCATACGATTTGAAAAACGGGAAAGCAATTTACCATTCAGAGCACGGACTTTCGCTCACACAGAAAGAGAGTTTGACAGTAGGCCCGAAAGGGTTGATTTACATTGCCGATGAACGCCACAAACTGCTGGGCGGAGGAAATTTATACACTTTAAAATGGGATCTGAAATGAATAAAAAATTCGAGGCGGTCATTTTTGACATGGATGGAGTTTTAACCGATTCCGAACCGATCTGGAAAATTGCGATGGAAGAGGTTTTTTGTTCAGTCGGGTGCAAACTAACCCGGACCGATTTTCAGAAAACCGTTGGCTTACGCATTGACGAAGTAACTGAATACTGGTATCAGGTTGCCCCATGGCTTCATCATTCAGCGAAAGACGTAGAAAGAATGATCGTGAAACGCATGGAAGAACTGCTCCGTGAACGTGCCACTCCGCTACCCGGAGTTTTGGAAGCACTGGCCTACTTTCAGGAAAAACAAATAAAGATCGGTTTGGCTACTTCATCCTATCATATTCTGATTAAAGCCATTTTAGAAACACTTGGAATTACCCATTACTTTAAAGCAATTTGTTCTGCCGAAGACGAATTATACGGAAAACCGCACCCGGCGGTTTATTTATCGGCAGCACGCGCCCTGGAAGTACGACCGGAAAAATGTTTGGTTATCGAAGACTCTTTAAATGGAATTATTTCAGGAAAAGCGGCAAAAATGTCCGTAATTTGTATTCCTGAAAAAACACATAGTCCCGAGCCAAAATTAACTCTGGCAGATTTACAATTCGAAGACATGCACGAAATGGTTCAATACCTCTCATCTAATTAAGATATGATTGTAGCAATAGACGATAAACTGATCTCTACTGAGATTTTTGAACGCAAATTTGTCTGCGATCTGAACGCTTGCAAAGGAGCTTGTTGTGTAGAAGGAGACCAGGGGGCACCGCTTACCATGGAAGAAGCCAAACTGATGGAAACTTTAGTAGATAAGGTTCGTCCCTATATGCGAAAAGAAGGGCTTGAAGTTGTTGACAACGAAGGTGTTTACTACATTGATCCATGGGGAGAGCCGGCTACAACCCTGGTGAACGAACAGGAATGTGCATTTGTATATTTTGACGAAACAAATACTGCGAAATGTGCCATTGAAAAGGCTTATTACGAAGGCGAGATTGATTGGAAAAAACCCGTTTCATGTCATTTGTATCCGATCCGTGTGAAAAAAGTCGGAGAAGATCTGGCGCTTAATTACGATGAATGGCACATTTGTTCCCCAGCCTGTGCGTGCGGTGCCAAACTGGATGTTCCTGTCTATAAATTCCTCAAAGAGCCGATTATTCGAGCATTCGGAGAGGCATTCTACTCAGATCTGGAAGAAATAGACCGCACTATCAAAGACAATTCAGACGAATTTTCCGGCTAGCTGCAGTAGTCGCAGTATTTACTTGTAAGGTTGTGTGCGAACGGAATAGCCGGATCGTACAACTCATCAATTATTTCCTGAATTAACGCCTGCAATAAAGGCTCAACATTTTCCAGGCTCAGATCGGCTTCAACAAAAACCGGGCTTGTTCTGTGGTTGATGAACGAAATAATGCCCGCTTCTTCAATTCTCTTATCTGTTGTACGATGAATCAAAAAAGCATACATCAGTAATTGAAGCGCGTGTACTTTGTTATTCTTTCTCAGGTTGACCAGTACGTAATCGAGCGGATCGGGGAGATTTTTCGTGGTTAATTTCAAATCTTTCTGTTCTACTTTCCCCGATTTGTAATCAAGAATACGCAGTCTTCCGCCAAAGCGATCAATACGGTCAACAACTCCGTTGACACGAACCTTTTGTTTCTCACCACGAACGGTTACTTGAATCTCAGACTCGTACTTTTGTTCAAGAGAAACAATAAACAATGCTTTTTCAGGGTTTTCCGACAGAATTTCGATTTCCCGGTTCAATTCACATTCAACCAGTTCCTTGACCATTTCGTATTGAATATAGTTGACACCCCGCTGCCATGTTTCAGGATCTTCCGCAAAAAAATCTAAAAACCCTTTCTCTACCAAAAGCGGGATCTTTAATTTCATCTGTTTAAGATCGTCGATAGTGACCATTTTCGTTGGCAGCAATTTTCCTGATTCGTCATAACGTTCTGCGAATTCTGAGAACAGACTCTCAAGTACAAAGTGGATAATCTGTCCCTGGGTTCCCGACTCCAGATCCTCTTCGAGTTTATTTTCCTCCCCGATTCCCAACAAGTTAATGTAATAGAAATTCAGCGGACAATTTAAGTACTGAGCGAGTTTGGAAAAGCTAATCCCTCTTTCAAGAAGTAAATCCAGTCGTTTGTATATTTCTTCGGTCTTAGCTATGACAACATTCTCAATGCGTTCGTTATTACCCGAATTCACCTGTTTGAATTCCAATTCTATATTCGGATTTTCTTTGGCCAGTTCCAATTCAATCTGCTTCAAAAAACGACTTGGTTCAGATGAACCCATTACATCGGAAGCTCCCGTATACGTTACGACCATGTGTTCCGCACTATGCAGAAGGCGATAGAAATGATGAGCAAATAAACCTTGCTTCTCACGTGGTGTGGGCAATCCGAAATATTGTCTCAAATCCATCGGAATAAGCGTTTGAATCGGGTTGTCAGGAGGCATTACTCCTTCGTTCAAACCAAGCACAAAAATGTTTTTGAAATCAAGTCCGCGTGTCTCAAGAAGGCCCATGATCTGAATTCCGTCTAATGGATTCCCGTAATAAGCTATCGATTCAGAGCCCCAGTGTTGATTGAATAAATTACGAAAGGTGCTTCGATTCATCTCAGGCAGTAATTCCCTTTGCATTAAATTCTGCAATCCCTGAACTGAAGTGCTGAAACAACGAACCAAAGTTTGCTCCATATCCCATTTGGGCTGCAAATGAGTATCTATAAAAACATTTAATTCCTGAATTGCATTTAAAGCCTGAATCCAATCATTCGACCAGGGATTTTGCAACAGCTGAATGAGTTGTGTGGTAATCGGGCCAACCAATTGGTTCTTTTTGGCAATGTACTGCCAGTTATTCTGAATAGATTTTGATTCCAGTTCGTAGAGCATCCTCAGCTCAGTTTCCGGAAGTGTAGCTTCGAGAAACGGATGATGAATAAATGCCGAAAACTGCTTGAAATACATAGAACTTGTTCCGTACTGCTGAATACCATCCTGGAATTGGAAGATGAGTTCCACCCATGTTTTGATCGCAGTGCTTTTCAAAGGTAATCCTAAGGTAATATTTGCCTTTTCGATTGAAGCCGGCAATTGGTGCAGCAACGACTTTAACTGAATTTCATCTGCTAAAAGCACCAATGTTTCATTACGTTCCTGCGCATTTAACTTCAATAATTCGGTTGCTATTACCGAAGCCTGATCGGTGGTCTGCGAACATTCAACCACCTCAATTTTAAGGTTTTTATTGCTCAGAACATTCAGTGTGTCATCGGGAGCTTTCAATTCAAGCCGGTTCAGAAAAACACGTTGAAAACTTCCGGCCTCGTGCATTTCATCTAACAAGTAGTAAGCATCATTATCTAAAAAGAATTGTGCCTTTCCGAGCGTTTTTAATTGTCTGAAAATAGAGATCTCTGCTTCTGAAAGCGCGTTAAATCCCGCGAAAACATAGTGATTGGAGTTTTCCTTTTGCAAACGCATGAGCTCATCGGCCGCGTATCGATAGGCCTTTCCTTTCGTTAACAAATTCAATTGTTTCAGTCGTGCTTCGAATGCAAAATAATAAGGCCCGAGTTTATCCCAAAACGCCATGAATTTTTGCTGTCCCAGGGAAAGTTCTTCATTATTGAACGACCACGATTCGAGTTCTTTCACATCCTTCAGGTTTTTGAAAAGACTTTTCGGATCTACGAGATACCTGTCAATTTCATCAAAGTCAGAGAGCAACAGTTGTCCCCAATTCAGGAACGAATCAAAAGAGCGGATTTCATGTTCGATCGGATCATTCTCAAAGATCTGGTAGAGTTCAAACAAAGCTGCCGTTTTATTAATGATCGGAATTCGCACCAAATCCTGAATCCAGCGGTCGATGGTAATGATTTTCGGAGAGATCTTTGGCAGATGATCAACCTCAAATAAAGCTTTCTGTAAATAATTGATCATCCTTTCTGATGGAACAATAATTACAGTATCATTCCATTTGCCTCTGTTTTGGGCCAGATTTTCTGCAATTCTATTTACAAAAGCTTTCATCGGAGTGAAATTACTCTAAACATTCCAAATGGAAAACGATCATCGAAAAAGGCATGTTAAAAAAAGAAACAGCGTTGAGTTAATGCTTATTTTTGCATCTATGAAAAAGTTTCTACTCACATTTATTTTGCTGACTGTTGCCACATACGGTATTAGCCAGGGTTGTTCGCAGTGTAGAATGATGGCCGATCAAAGTACTGAAGTAAGTGCGAATGATTTCGGAAGAAATATCAATACCGGAATTCTTTTCCTGATTGCGATTCCTTACTGTATTTTGATGTTTTTATTCAGAAAACAGCTTCTGCGTTTAATAAAACGTGTGCTTCCGAGCAAATCTTAAATCTACTTATAGAAATTCATCTCATCAATGTACCTGAATACCGGTTCAGAAACCAGGTATTTAACTGATCTTCCTTCTTTGATCGCCTGACGTATATAGCTTGAGGATACTTTCATTACCGGAACATCTTCACAGAACATCACATTTTCATGGTCGTATAAGTTGTGATGTGGTTTAGGTTCCATTCCTGCTTCTTCGTGTAATTCAGATTCTGTTAAAACCCGCGGATACACGTAGAACTTATACTTCTCCAGAAGCTGCTCGTGGTTGTACCATTTGTGAAGCGTACGTAAATTATCCTCCCCCATAATCAGACAAAAAGAATAACTCGGGTGTTTCTCTTCCAGATATGCAAGTGTAGTTGAAGTATAGTTGGGTTGTTTCAAACCGAATTCGATGTCTGAAACACGCAGTTTCGGATTGTCGCTAACAGCTTCATTCACTAATGCCAGGCGGTGATAATCAGGCAGCAATGATGCTTTCTTCTTTAAAGGGTTCTGAGGCGTCACTACCAGCCATACCTGATCCAATTCCTGAAGATCAGCCATGTAATTCGCAATAATTAAATGTCCGACATGAATAGGATTAAACGTTCCGAAGTAGAGTCCGATCTTCATAAGCGATCAATTAGCTAAAAACGTCCGAATTTCCGACTCAGCTTCTGCACAGGCACGCTCCAATTCATCATTCACAATTACCAGATCAAACTCCGGTGAACGGCTGATTTCCTGTTTTGCCTTACTCAGGCGTATGGCTATTTTCTCTTCTGTTTCCGTGCTTCTGAATCGCAAGCGAGTTTCCAGCGTTTCAAATGTTGGCGCATGGATAAAGACGGCCAAAGCATTACTTCCCAATTTCTTTTTCAGGTTCAAACCACCTACAACGTCCACATCAAATATTACAACTTTATCTTCAGCCCAAATTCGTTCTACTTCAGATTGAAGAGTTCCGTAATAATTATTTGTATAAACCTCCTCCCATTCGAGAAAGGCTTCTTCTTCGATTTTCGCTTTAAAACCGTCAACACCGAGGAAATAGTAATCTTTTCCATCCGCTTCATTCGGTCTCGGATCTCTGCTGCAGGCAGAAATAGAAAATCTCAAATTCGGAATCCGTTTTATCAATTCCTGAACGATTGTAGTTTTACCAGCTCCTGAAGGAGCGGAAATAATTATGCTTTTCCCAGTCCCGGTGAACATCTCTTACAATGTATTTAAAACTTGTTCCTTGATTTTTTCCAGACAATCCTTCATCTCAACTACCAGTTTTTGCATTTCAACGTGGTAAGATTTAGATCCGAGCGTATTAATCTCACGACCAATTTCCTGAGTGATGAAACCCAATTTCTTTCCACAAAGCGGAACATCCATAGTTTCAAGGAAATAATCAAGGTGATTCGACAAACGCATTTTCTCTTCAGAAATATCCATTTTCTCAATGTAGAAAATGATTTCCTGCTCCAACCTGTTTTCATCGATGGCTTTCGAAGTCAGTTTTTCCAAACCGGTCTTCATGCGCTCCTTAACGCTTGCAACACGTTCATTCTCAAATTTTGGAACTTCTTCCAAACGCGCGCGGATTGCTTCAATATTTTGCGTGAAATCTGCTTTCAACTGATCACCTTCTTGCTTACGAAATGTGATAAGGTCCTGACAACACGCTTCCACAAGCTGCATAACCAGTGCCTTTTCTTCGTCAGAAAGAGCTTCTTTATCATTCGATAAAACTTCAGGCATACGCATCGCAACCTCCAGCAAATTTGTAGAAGTGTCATTCATATCTGCGGCTAATTGTTTCAGCTCAGAATAATATGCTTTCACGAGTTCTTTGTTAATAGCAGTGGCTTTGCTTTCCGGACCGCTTTCAATGGTAATGGAGCATTCCACTTTACCGCGATCAAGAAATTTGGTAACGATACCCCGAATGTCCAATTCCAGTTCACGATAAATCTGTGCCGAGCGAACATATAAATCCAAGCTCTTAGAATTCAACGAGCGCATTTCAACGATGAGCTTTTTATTTTCGAAGTTACCGGAAGCTTTTCCGTAACCTGTCATTGAGAGTACCATACCTACATCTTTGTCTCTGTCTGAGTCGACAGATAGGCAAAAGTAAGTAAAAGTTCGATTTTTCGGTGATTGAATACGGGTTCTTTCCTAAGAGCCGCCTCTTAAAACAAGAGACGGCTCACGGAAACGATATGCAGTTTGTCTTATTCCACCAAGGCTGCAGCACTTGCCGGGCTAAGAGCTTCTTTAATTTTCACTTCTAATTCTTCCATCAATTCCGGGTTGTCCTGTAGCATTCCTTTCACAGAATCTCTACCCTGACCCAAGCGCGTTTCTCCATAAGAGAACCATGATCCGCTTTTCTTCAGGATATTTAAATCGACTCCTAAATCGATAATCTCACCCACTTTAGAGATTCCTTCTCCATACATGATGTCAAATTCGGCTTTACGGAAAGGCGGCGCAACTTTATTTTTCACCACCTTTACTTTCACGCGGTTACCAATCACATCTTCGCCGTCTTTAATCTGACTTGCTTTTCTAATATCGATACGCATAGAAGCGTAAAATTTCAATGCATTTCCTCCCGTTGTTGTTTCCGGATTTCCGAACATTACACCAATCTTATCACGAAGCTGATTGATGAAAATACAACAACACTTTGCTTTATTAATTGAGCCTGTCAGTTTACGCAATGCTTTCGACATTAAACGTGCCTGAAGTCCCATTTGAGAATCTCCCATTTCTCCTTCGATTTCAGCTTTTGGCGTTAACGCCGCAACAGAGTCGATTACAATTAAGTCAATTGCACCTGAACGAATCAAGTTATCTGCAATTTCCAAAGCCTGCTCACCATTGTCAGGTTGAGAGATCAATAGATTTTCAATATCAACACCCAGTTTTTGAGCATAAAACTGATCGAAAGCGTGTTCCGCATCTATAAATGCAGCAATACCGCCATTTTTCTGACATTCTGCAATTGCATGAATAGCCAGGGTTGTTTTACCTGATGATTCCGGTCCGTAGATTTCTACAACTCTTCCTTTTGGAAAACCGTTTACACCAAGTGCCAAATCAAGAGTGATAGATCCAGTTGAAATAACTTCCACTTTTTCTACCGGTTCGTCTCCCAATTTCATTACTGCTCCTTTTCCGAAAGCCTTGTCTAACTTTTCCATTGTCAGCTGCAATGCTTTCAATTTTTCCGGGTTAACTTCTTTAGCTGCCATATCGTTTTTGTTTATCGTTTCTACAAAGGTATGCCTGTTAGATCGTAAGCTATTTACGTTCTTCTTTTTTGTACATTTTTTCATCCAAGCAAGCAATTACCTCATCTGCATGTATTTTGGTTTTTGGCTTGTCAAGAATGTGCGTAATAGTTCCCTTTTCGTTTATTACAAAGGTTGTACGATGAATGCCATCGTATTCTCTTCCCATAAATTTTTTCGGCCCCCAAACTTTAAATGCACGGATCATTTTTTTGTTTTCATCCATCAAAAGCGGAAAATTCAATTGATATTTTTCAGTGAATCGCTCATGTAAACGCGCATTATCCATACTCACTCCGAAAACAAGCACGTTTCGTTCCTCAAACGCCTTCATTGAATCACGCATACTGCATGCCTGATTAATGCATCCCGGAGTCAGATCTTTCGGATAGAAATAAAGTACCCATCGTTTTCCCAACAACATGTCTGAAGAAATTGGAACGCCTTCAGATGTTGTAGTTTCAAACTTCGGGACTTTCTGCCCAACAGCTTTTCCTGTCATATATCAATGTATTATCGTGAACGTTTTGACGATATTTTAATCAAATATAGTCAAACATTTTAATCAAAAACAATTTTTGCAATTATTTTATTCTTTTTTTGACAGCATTCTAATCATTTGGAAAATACTGGTATTCCCCAGTTGCTTCTTCCTTCAAGAATTTCTCACGGATAATTGCCTGAACCGTTCGCCCCTGGATCCGCGATTCTAACCAGGAAATAATATCCAGATATAAGAACGGACGTTTCTCGAAAGGCAATTGAGAAAGTTTTACCAATTTGCTGTGCAGGATCTTAAATCCCCGCAGACGAGCGGATTCGTCGATAAACGCAGGCTGACGTAAAAAATAAAGGATCTCTCTCTGCACACCATGCATGTCGCCCATATTAATCAGGAAGCGTATGAATGATTTCAGCTGATATTGAATTAAATCATCGTTACCCAGCTCAAAATGAGCTATGAGATTCAGGATTCTCGCAAAACACTGAATGTCTTCTCTCAATGAGACTTCTTTCATCTGAATGACCTGGTTGAGATAACGAATTGTCATTTTATAATCTCCGCTTCCGAAATATAAACAGGCCACTTTATAATAAAGGACCATAATGCGGTGCTGGTCGAGCTGGCCCTCATACTTTGCAATAAACTCCTCTACTTCATCCACAAAATCGACTCCATCAGCAAACGAACCAGTCAGGTAATAGGTATTGATTTTTCCTGTAATCCAATACAACTCTCGCAGCAGTTTTGTGTTTTCCTGATCCAGAATATACGAGCTCCTGGTTTCTGTTTCGAGCAACCCAACAACATTCTCCAGACGTTTTGCATTACGAAGATTAAAAACACTGTTCTGCAAATAATGCAGCCCTTTCAGATACATTTCGTAGTACTGTTCCTTAGCATCCGGCGCCTGCGTGAAACAATCAACCCATTTAGACGCATATCGGTAACAACGCAGAAAATCCTGTGTAATATAATGGTGCCAAACCTGCGCATTATATAAATGGAGTTTTTCTTCAAATCCCAATTTGCTGAAAGTATAATGCGGCAATCTGGTTTTAAAGAAATCGGTCACAAACAGGTAATCTTTCTCGTTCCTTACAAAACCTACTTTTACATACAGGGCATATAACTGAAGCGAAAGATTTGAAAACTTCACCGACATTTCCAACCGGTTCTCCAGAAGAACTGTTTCTGAAGTCAGCTGTTCTGCCCGCGTTGGCAAACTTCGCGTAATGTATTGCGACTCGATGCTTTTTTCCAGCTGTGCAATTTCCAGTTGCAAAACAATACTTTCATGTTTAGAAGCCATTTGTTTCGCCTTGTCGAGCTGTTTTAAAGCTTGCATGTAAAAACCCTTGTGATGCAGTATTTGAGCGTAATCAATACTTTCATGAATTTCCAGAGTGGGTAAATGCGAGGCATGCTGCAGACGCAGACTTCCAAGTACTTGCTTAAAAAGATGCGCTTTCAGGTTTGAGAGCTGGCTCTTTTTGATCTCAGGCAGTTTTTTGAATACATCATCATCGGAATACGCCTCCGATTTATCCATGAAATCGAAGAGTTTCAAAAACTTCAATTCTTCCACACTTGAAGAGTTGCGATTGGCGAAAAGCTTGAAACTTCTCTTCTCCGCCTTCGATAAAGACTGAATTAATCGAAATAAAGCATCAGTTGAAACTGTGGACATTGTAATTTTTTTACTATATATTACTGTTTTTCAATCGTTTAATCAATATTGTTCGCTGTTGGACTTCGTAAAATTACGAAAGATTGATTTTGCCACGGGGATTAAAACAAGCAAATTCGCTTTGTGATTGATTTCACACTAAAAAATGTACTCACTAGAGTAACAGGAGTAGGGGTGCTCTTGTTTTTTCGATTAATAGTTAAAAACCTTTCGATTTGTTCGAAAGGTTTTTTGTTTTTGGGGTTGGGAGGAAATCAGTAATTTAAGATTCTGGAACTATTTCTGCTTTCAAATAGTGATCGTGATTGTGCAACGAAAGGTTATTGGATGAAAACGAGGAAGGGAGGAAAAGAGGAAAATGGTTTGAACGATATTAAATACGACCTAATGACAAGGCAGGAATTAGAGAACTACAATGGTTTTTTATTAAAACATATGGAGTTAACCCGAAAAAGAGCTATTAAACCTATTTATCGTGGTGACTCCTTGAAAAATCTTTGTGCAAAATTAAATGTGCCTTACGATGGCGACAGAACTGATATTAGGACTTTGTTAGGGAGGCTTTTTATAATTGGAGAAAAGGCGCAAAGATATTATTCCGACGAGGATACTTTTAGAATTGATGATGCTGAAGATTACGTGTTTGGAAAAATCCACAAATACTTGAAAAACTCAATAAAATCAAACAATACTAATACTATTTCATTCTTTAATAGAAACAAAAATCTTCGTGATTTCTTTTCAAGTTTAACAAACAGACATCGATTCCTGTCAATAATTCAAGAAGCAAATGAGACAGAAAGATTCCATATTAGAAATTACTACTTAACCTTACTTCATCAGTTAGCTGCAATAAACTATAAAAACAAATCACACTTTGTTTCAACTTCCAGGGACTATAGAATAGCAGAAAATTTTTCAGTTAAGAGTGGTGAGTTAGACCGAATAATATTGCATTGCTGGCAACCAATTCAAATTGAAAGAAACTTCGTGCGAAAGTATAACTTACCGAGTTATTCACTCGGACCATATGATTATCAAAAAGAAATTTCGGTTTTAGGTGGGATTTTGCCTCACTTTATATCCGGAATAGAAATTAGTCAGAAGAACGAATTTTACCCGAATCCTAATATTCTAAAGTCAGAAGTTTCGGATGAACTATTTATATTTGGTTTAAACATAGATCAGAGTAATTTTCAAAACGTTTTTGAATCAACAAACTACAGAAAATCAATTGTAACTTATGGGAACAACATGTGGGAACAACAATAATATGAAAAACTCAAACAACATTCATCCCGGTAAAATCTTACAAGAGGAATTCTTAATTCCATTGGAAATTTCCGCATATCATTTAGCAAAGGAGACTTTTCTTCCGCAAACACGCATTTCCAAAATTATAAAGGGTAACAGACGAATTACAGCTGATACTGCATTACGATTCTCGAAGTTCTTTGGTACAAGTGCAAAATTCTGGTTGGGGCTACAGGACGACTATGATCTGGAAGAAGAGAAAAATCAAAAAGAGAAGGAACTAGAGAATATTAAACCTATGCCTGTTAGTGCGGCTTAGATAAGTATCCTCATGTTTTTTATCAATTCTCAAATTTCTCTCGTTACTTTTACCGAAACATACATTTAAGAATGAAAACCAAAGTCATGTTAAAATATATTTTCCCGATTGCTCTAATCCTAACGGCATGTTCTTCCGGTGACGACTCAAATACCAAAGACCCAAAAAAAGACGAAATCGTTAAGTCCTTTGAGAATGAATCAGACATGGACAACCGCATGGTAGAAATTGATGCGCTTGTTTCAACTTCAGAGAAATTAGCCAGTTCAATGAAATATCAAAAAACTGACGGATCTTTCGTACAGGTGATCGGATATATGAATCGCGACAACCAGATCTTAAAAATTGAAGAGCTTTTTTCGGATGGTTCAGGGAAATCTCAAGGCACGCGCGTTTACTACTTGAACGGCGGGAAACCTTTTGCCACACAAGAATTAATCGATGAAATTATGCCTGATAAAACGGGTTCATTTGTAGACCGGATTTCTTACTACGATGCTAAAGGCAAAGTTCTGAAAACAAAGGAACGCCGAAGTGCTTACCAGGAAGATACTGAGATAATGGCTTACAAGCCTGTTGCTCTTCACGGAATTACAATTGATCGTGCCATGCGCGCTCTAAACTCAGAAAAGGAATTTGCAAGTACGTTCCAGGGATTGGTTTTTGATGGCGGAGCAACTTATTTAGTTGTTGGTGAGAACAGCAAGAATGATCCGTACACAGCTGCATTGCGCTGCGATTACAAAGATCCACTGATTCTCGAACTGAGTTCAGATCCTGATTCGTTCCTGGGAAGAAAATTGAAAGTGAATTTCGAGATCAAAAACGACAATAACTTCGAGTATATGGTTTATGCCGGAGGAGATTTTGCAGACTAACTATAAGAAGTAAATAGTAATTAAGCGATCATAAATAGTTCATCAGCTATTTTGGTCGCTTTTTCTTTGCTTACAACTTCGACAATTCGTTTTTCAGGTAATCAATCACTTTGATCTCAATCGGATCGCCGCCTTTCAGATCGCTCCAGTACAACGAAGTCCAGTCAACCAGATGAATTAAGTAAATACTTCGCTCAACCTGGGAATCGCCTTTTGCTTCTACTACAACAACGTGCGGAGTTTTTGATTTTACAACCTCAACAGAAATATTAAAGCGGCGTTCATTGCGTTTGTTCAGATCAGATGTATGCAGGAACAATGCGGCAAAACGTTCGTCTCCGTCGCCCCAGCCAACTAATTCGTTGTGATTCATTTCGGGAATAACATGCTGCCAGCACAATTCTTTTGAGTTTTCGTTGAACTGCTGTTTGGTACGAATGGCGATTCCTTCGTAATCTGCTCCGGCGTACACTCCTACAACTTTACCCAGTAACTGTTTTGCAATCTGATGTGCTTCTTGTTTAATCGAATCACTTTGGCTCACGATCAGATCATGTCCTTTTTGAATCTCGGTTAACAATTTCGCAGGAGCCAATCCTAATTTCACGAAAATAGCCGTTAGCTGAACCATTGAAAAAGCCAGCGCAGTTCTCGGCGGATTTCCTCCGGGTACTACAACACAATCGTAATTATTTGCTGCACAAAAGTTTTTCAATTCACCGCCGGAACAAATTCCGATAATTCTCGAACCACGTTCTTTTGCTTCTAAAAGAGAAATCAACGTTTCTTCCGTGTTTCCGGAATACGACGAACCGATTACCAGCGTTTTTTCAGTAATAAATGCAGGTAATTCGTAATCCTGAACGAATAGAACCGGGATAGATGCATAGTTAGAAATCCATTGCGAAACAATCTTTCCGCCAATTCCCGAGCCACCCATTCCACAGATTACAACTGAAGTAACCTCATCTTTCAAAGGTTGTATACTTGCGTTATCAGCTATTTGAAGTGCTTCAATAAGGTTATCAGGAAATGCCGCAATAAGATTATTCATAGTTCTAAAATCTGGCGTAAATATACCAATTCAATTGAGAATCGCCAATGAAACAGGTAATTTAAAGAATCATTGAATGGGAAGATTTTGTGCAATTTAACTTCTCTTTTTTTTGACTTCTGCCGATGGAAGAAATTGTACCTTTGGGCAAAAAAAGAAATGAAGTCAAGAACTCCATCAGAGACGCTTGCTATTACCACGAAAGTCGTACTACCCAACGACACCAATACTTTAGGAAATTTATTCGGAGGTCAGTTATTAGCCTGGATGGATGAAATTTCGAGTGTTTCGGCTCATCGTCACTGCAAACGCGTGGTTGTAACTGCTAATGTGAACAATGTAAGCTTCACGTCGCCAATTAATCATGCATCCATTGTGACTTTGGAGGCGAAAGTTTCACGCGCATTTTCTTCTTCTATGGAAGTTTTTGTAGACGTATTTGTAGAAGATAACGTAACGGGTGTTCGGAAAAAGTCGAACGAGGCCATTTATACTTTTGTAGCTGTAGATCAAAACGGCGGACCTATCCAGGTACCGGAGCTTGTTCCAGAAACGGTTGAAGAAATCTCACGTTACGAAGGCGCACTAAGAAGAAAACAACTGGCACTGATCCTGGCGGGAAAAATGAATCCGGCGGATGCGACTGAATTGAAGAAATTGTTTGAATAATTTTTATTTCATGAAACGGTGTAGGGAAGGTCGCGACCTTCCCCTACACAATAATTCTTTTATTCAAATCTCCTGAAATCTTCTCCGGGTCCTGATCCAGCATACATTTAAAATGCTTTTTCGGACACTCCTGGTATCCTATTTTGGAACACGGCCGGCACGACAAACCATTTACTTCGTGGATTGTATAGTTTTGCGGTTTTGCTGGGGCATAAGTGTACATTCCAAAATCAGGAACAGTGTTGCCCCAAACACTTACAACCGGAGTTTCAAAACAGCTTGCAAGATGCATCAATCCGGTATCGCCGGTTAACAATACAGCAGCGTGTTTCGTCATAAATGCCGATTGCCTCAAACTCAGTTTTCCGCAAAAATCAATTAAATTATCCCGGTTTAAAGCTTTTGCGAGTGCCGAACTGCGCTCATGGTCCATAGGCCCTCCCAACAAAACAATCGGCGCATTCACTTTATCCAAAACCTGAGCCATGAGTTCAACCGGCATTTGTTTCGTAGCGAATTGTGCACCCATTGCCACAGCAGTATATGCTTTATTTTCCAAACCATATTCCTGCAGGTTCACTTCGTCTTCGGGAGTTAAAAAGAGATCACACGGAAGTAAATCATTCTTTACTCCAAGTTCCTTCACAGTTTCAAAATACCGATCTACCACGTGAACTTTCGGCATTCGGTTAATCTTGAAATTGGTCAGAAGGAATTTGGCAATGTTTTTCTTCGGAAATGCATAAGATTTTACACCGAGCTTTCGCTTTAACCGGAGTGTACGAATGTTGTGGTGCAGGTCGACCACGTAATCGTAATTCTCAGATCTCAGATCTTCCATCACCTCGTCTATCGACTTTTCAATTGTGATTAATTTGTCGATGTGCGGATTGTTTTCCAAAACCGTTTGGAACGATTTTTTGGTAATGAAATGAACCTCGGCTCCAAGCTGCTGTTTGATGCAACGCACCACCGGCGTAGTTAAAACTACATCTCCAATAGAACTGAAACGTATAATGAGGATTTTCATTGGGCAAATGTAAGAAAGACTAGAGACTTTAGACAAAAGTCACTTTGTCGTCATTCTCTGTTCAAATCAATTTCTTTTGTATAGGTCAATCTGCATTTGCCGTTTTCATCAAATTTGAAATAACGATAGGTTTGAGCACAACAACCGGTATGATAATATGCCATGAAGATTTTTTTTGATGAATTCATCTTTTGGGGCAAATTCCCCACCTCATTTGTCAAATAGGAATCAAATTCAAAATTCAGATTTTCCTTCTGTAAATAATAAGTATAACTTGGTGTTCCACTCATTGGGATTAAATCTACAATTGCAATATCACTTAAAGAATCAAAATTAAAATCGCCAATTACAATTTCACCGTGAAACTCCGGATCTTCGAGTTTTCTGTGCTCGTTGAAACGAGTTTCATAAGAACGAACATGAGAAACATCCCTGATTGGACCTACAACTTCAGCATTTACCTGAATTATTTGTCGCAGTGAATCATTCTTATCAAGAATTGAAACACAGATTTTAGATGTAACAAAATTGTCATTCAATTCCGTAATTGAAACCGCAATATTGAATTGCTCCGATAACTGTTCGTAAAAGTTTTCGAAATAGAGCGTTTCAGGTTTTTTAGAAATTCGATTTGAAGGTTTGTTTAATCCGAAAAAGCAGGCATGAATTGGAACTAATCCGACCAAATCAACCTTTTTGGTTCGTTTAGTCTTACAAGATAAAAACACGAAACAAATTAATATCAGAATAAATCCTTTTAATTTCATTCAAGCAAAATACCACCCATTAATCAACAAAAAAGGAGCACTCTATCAAGTGCTCCTTTCCATTTATTATTTGTTCCTTTTCTTTGCCTTTCGGGCGTCAGACTTTGTTCACTTGATCGCTTTTTTCTTCTTCTCTACTTCGGCAATTTTACCGGTTTGAGTTGTGATATCTTCCCCTTTTTTGGAAAGTGCACCTTCGTTGTCCTTGATTTTTTGCTCAGCGTCGGCAATTCTTTGCTTGTAATCTTCAATATCCTTTTTAGAACTTTCGATTGATTTCTCCAGGTCGCCTTTTTCTTTCTCCATGTCTTTCAACAATTTCGCTTCAAGGGCTAACTCAGTTGCAACTCCTTCATTCGCTGCCTTGATACCGAATTTTTGAGCTTTGTCTTTGATTACTTTGTATTGGGCGCTGTGTTCGCTGCTCGACATATAGGCTCCGCCAAGATCAACTGCAAACGCAACCTGAACAACATCGCCGCTTTCAATTACTTTCGCGTATCCGTCAAATGATTTATCACCCATGGCTTTCATAGAAGCTTGCACCGCAATGTACTCGCCTTTCGTAGATTCGAACTTCCCGCCCCAATCTTTCATTTCGCCTTTCAGCTCTTTTTCAACAACATCTTTAGAGGCATAAGGAATAGTAACTACAATGGCAGAATGACTACCGTTGCTAAAAGAAACTGATTTTTCATCTACTTTGACTTCCTGCGACCAGGAAAATGAAACGGAAGATGCCACCGTTAAAACACTGATTACGGAGAATAGTTTATTCATGGTTTTCACAATTTTAGTTTTCTAATTTACAAATTAATCGGTTCGAATCTGTACCCGCATAGATTTTCCGATTCTGTTCCAACGCTTTTGCAACTATTATTCCATGTTTGAATTTACTTCCACAATTCCTTTTTGGACTCCTTCTTTTTTTGAATCTGTGGATTCGAGGGAAAAGAAACGTCCGATAGCTTATCAAAAGGCAGGACTTTGCGTTTTAAATTTTAATTTTACCCATGCGTTTTTCGGAAATTGTCGGTCAAGAAGAAGTAAAAAATCACATCGTTCAGGAAATACAATCCGATAAGATCAGTCATGCCCAATTGTTCCTCGGGAATTTCGGACACAGTACCCTGCCCCTGGCACTTGCCTATGTTCAATACTTGTTTTGCGAAAACAAAACACCAAAAGACAGCTGCGGTGAATGTGCTTCGTGCCGGAAAGTAAAAACTTTGCAGCATCCTGATTTGCACTTTTCGTTTCCAACAGTTCAGTCAAAATCGAAGGTTTCGGATGGTTTTCTGAGCCAGTGGCGTTCTTTTGTCATTGAAAATCCATTGTTCAGCGCCCACGACTGGTGGAAATACATGGATGAAAAAGGAACGAAACCAATTATCGGGACCGATGAAAGTGCAAGCATCATCAAAAAGACAACCCTTCGTTCTTTCGAGGGCGGTTACAAGGTAATTATCATGTTTCAGGCCGAAGCAATGAATGAAACCTGCGCCAATAAACTGCTGAAATTATTGGAAGAACCACAGCCAAAAACTATTTTTCTCTTGTTGGCCGAAGGAACAACACAGTTGCTTCCTACTATTTTGTCGCGCACACAGGTAGTTCGGGTTCCATCGTATTCTCTGGATATTCTTACCCATGAACTGGAGAAAATGGGTGCTTCCAGAGATGTCTCCATTTCATTGGCTGCACGGGCAGAAGGAAGTTTGCTAACTGCAATTAACAACTACTCGCACGCGGGCGACACGGTAGAAAACCGAGAATTATTCATTCAAATGATGCGTGCCTGCTTCAAAAAAGATGTCAACGCCATGCTTGATTGGGTTGGCGCAATCGGCATAAAATCACGAGAAGACCAAAAAGTTTTCGTGGATTATTCCCTGCATATGGTCCGTCAAAGTTTACTCAAAAATTACACGGAGGAAATGTTGGTGCGCGTATCGCCGGAAGAAGCACAATTTTTGTCAAATTTTGCGCGATTCATCAACAATAACAACTGCCTCGATTTTATGGAGTTGTTTACTACCGCTCACTATCAACTGAACAGAAATGCTCACGGTCAGCTGTTATTCACAAATCTGTGTTTTCAAGTCATGCGCTTCATTCACAAAGCATAGGACAATATTTCTTATTTTTACAACAAAATCATAACTATGGCATGTTCCTCATGTAGCAGCGGAGGCGGTACGCCCCGAGGCTGTAAAAATAACGGGACCTGTAGTTCTGGCGGATGCAACAAATTAGGAGTCTTCGATTGGTTAGCAAATATGCAGCTTCCAAGCGGACAAGCTCCATACGATATACTAGAAATACGCTTTAAAAACAGCAGAAAGTCGTTTTACCGCAATGCGAAAAACCTTTCACTCCAGGTAGGAGATGCAGTTGCAGTTGAAGCTAGTCCGGGATTCGATATCGGAATCGTCTCGGTTGTTGGAGAATTAGCCAGAATACAGGTCAAGAAAAAAGCGCCTTCATTGAAACCAATGGAAGCCAGAAAGATCATTCGCATTGCGACACAGGAAGACATCGACCGTTGGGGCGAGGCTCGTGCTCTTGAGCGCGAGGTTATGTTCCAGGCGCGTACTCTGGCAGTGAACTTAGGATTGGAAATGAAAATTTCTGATGTTGAGTACCAGGGCGATCTGACAAAAGCAACATTCTACTATACCGCTGAAGGGCGTGTAGATTTCCGTCAGTTGATCAAAGACATGGCGGATAAATTCAAAATCCGCATTGAAATGCGCCAGATCGGTTCACGCCAGGAGGCTCAGCGTTTGGGCGGAATTGGTTCATGTGGCCGCGAATTGTGCTGTTCTACCTGGTTAACAGATTTCAGATCAGTATCAACTTCCGCAGCGCGTTATCAGCAATTATCACTTAACCCGCAGAAATTAGCCGGACAATGTGGTAAATTGAAATGTTGTTTGAACTACGAATTGGATATGTATCTGGATGCGATCAAATCGTTCCCTTCTACAGAGGCCAAACTGCAAACAGTTAAGGGTTTCGCCAATCACGTAAAAACCGACGTTTTCAAGCGACAGATGTGGTACATATTGCACGAAGAAGGTGCTTTTGCTCCTGCACTTGTACCATTAACGCCTGAACGCGTTAAAGAAATTCTGAAGATGAATCAGGAGGGCAAAAAACCTCAGGATTTGAAAGAATTTGAGCGTATAATTGAGAAAAAAGAACCGGATTACGACAATGTTGTTGGTCAGGATTCCTTAAATCGTTTTGATAATAAGTTTACTTCAAACAACAAGAAGAAAAAGAAAAAGAAACCTCAGGGACAGGCTAACGCTGTAAACCAACCGGCTCGTCCGGCAGGCGCAGAAGTGAAAACCGCTCCCGCAGTCGGACAGCAACCGAAGAAACCTCAGCACAATCATCCGCGACCACAAGGACAGAAAGGTCCGAGACCGGAACGTGCTGAGAATCCGAATCCAGCGAACCAGGCAACTGCAGGTCAGAATCCGGAGGCAAAAACAGAAGGCGGAGCTCCGAAAAAGCGCTTCAACAAACGTAGAAACCCGCGTAAACCAAACGGTCCAAATGAAAAACCGGATAATCAATAAGTTCTCTTTGTTCCTGATTGGAATGGTCCTCGTTAGCTGCGGGGATTCACCGCTGTTTACAAAATCGGTGGCTTTTCCCAACAACACCTGGACGGTAGATAATAAGCCAAAATTTGTGGTTGAAATTCAGGATACTACCAAGTTCTATACCGTTGATATTACGGTTAGAACCACTACCGATTACGGTTACAACAATATGTGGTTCTTCCTGTATGCAGAAACGCCGAATGGACAAAACGGACGGGAACCTATTGAAATGAAGATCAGTAGTCCGGACGGCTCATGGGTTGGTGAAAAATCAGGGACAATTGTTACAACAAGTGTTCATTTCAGCCACCGTAAATTCCCGCAAAAAGGAAAGTACAAGTTTACGCTTGAACAGGGAATTACCGAAAAAGCCATTCCGGAAGTTTTAGATATTAGCTACACCGTTAAAGAAGATCCTGAAAAATGAAAATAGCTGTTCAGAATAGCTCCACAAATGAATTACCCGGCTACGCAACATTAGGTGCAGCCGGACTGGATGTACGAGCCAATTTATCAGAGCCAATAACATTAAAACCGCTTGAACGACGACTCATTCCTACCGGTTTGAAAGTTGCCATTCCGGTTGGATATGAAATACAAGTACGTCCGCGTAGCGGGTTGGCGTTTAAGCATGGAGTAACTGTTCTTAACACACCGGGAACCATTGATGCAGACTATAGAGGCGAAATCGGCGTTTTGCTGGTAAACCTTTCTTCTGAGCCATTTGTGGTAGAACACGGTGAACGAATTGCGCAGTTAGTGGTAGCTAAGCACGAACAAATTAGCTGGGAAGAAGTAGATGAATTAAACGAAACAACTCGCGGTGCCGGCGGATTTGGCAGTACCGGAGTTCAATAACGAAGCAGATCAGCCTTGCTGAACACTTCGCAACGAAATAAGAAATATATGAAAGTAATTGTTCCTATGGCAGGTCGCGGAAGCAGACTAAGACCACATACACTTACCGTTCCGAAACCACTTGTACCGGTTGGAGGAAAACCAATTGTTCACCGTTTGGTGGAAGACATTGCAGCAGTTTGTAACGAGCCAATTGAAGAGATCGGATTCGTGATCGGCGATTTCGGAACCGAGATTGAAAACGAATTAATCAAAGTCGCTGAGAAATTAGGCGCCAAAGGAACAATCTTCTACCAGGACAAACCATTGGGTACCGCACATGCTGTTCTATGTGCGGAAAAATTACTTGACGGACCGGTTGTTGTGGCTTTCGCAGATACTCTTTTCCGTGCAAATTTTACAATCGACCCGAACGCAGACGGAATTTTGTGGGTAAAGCAAATCGAAGATCCAAGCGCTTTCGGAGTTGTTAAAATGAACGACGAAGGTGAGATCATTGACTTTGTGGAGAAACCGAAAGATTTTGTTTCTGATCTGGCCATGATCGGGATCTATTATTTCAAAAACGGTCTTGCTTTACGCGATGAATTAAACTTTCTTGTTGAAAACGGCATCATTAAAAGCGGCGAATACCAATTGCCTGATGCTTTGAGAAGAATGACTGAAAAAGGATTCCGGTTCAAACCGGGAGAAGTAGATGAATGGTTGGACTGCGGAAACAAGGAAGTTACCGTAATTACCAATCAGCGCGTTCTGGAATACGATAAGGAAAAAGGACTTGAGCTGGTTGACCCTTCGGCAAAATTGCTGAATTCAGTGATTATTCCACCTTGCTATATCGGTAAAGACGTTATTCTCGAAAACTCGGTTGTTGGTCCGCATGTTTCACTTGGAAAAGGTTCTATGGTTACCAATTCCATCATCAAAAACAGCATTTTGCAGCAGCATTCCATAATTATAGATGCAAATCTGAAAGACTCCATGTTGGGCTCACATTCCAAGTATAAAGGTTTGGCGCGTGACCTGAGTTTAAGTGATTACTCAATTATTGCCTGATGAAAAAATTCGTTGCGTTTACGCTTTTAGTTCTTGTATTTGCGCAGTGCAGATCTCCCAAGGATACAGCATCTGTCGTATCTGCATCGGATTATCCGTATATCCGGACTTTTCACTCAGCCGTCAGACTTAAAGCAAAAAGTCAATACAGAGAAGCTATTGTCGCTTTCGATTCTTGTTTTGCCGTACGTCCGACAGATGATGCAGCTGCTTATGGATTAGCTCAGTGCTACCTGGAGCTAAACGACCGAAGCAATGCTGCCAAATACACAGAACTGGCTGCTAAACTTGATCCGGATAATCGCTGGTACACGCAGGAACTGGCGTACATGTATTTCGAACAACAGAAATTTTCGGAATCGGCAGCATGTTTTAAAAAGCTTGTTACACTTGAACCGAGAAATGTTGACTGGTGGTACGGTTACGCCGAAGTTCTGAAAAGAACCAATAAGTATAACGAGGCCATTGACGCTTACAACAAAATGGAAGAGCAGATCGGGTCCATTCCGGATATTTCCATTCAAAAATTCAATTTATATGTGCTTTCCAAGCAGCCTGATAAAGGTGTTGCGGAAATAAATGAAGCACGCAAAACGTACCCGGATGACATTTCACTGATCGCAGCCTTAGTCGATTACTATTTTGGTACGCGGCAAATGGAAAAAGGTCAGATGATGCTGGAAGAACTAGTGAAAAACGACCCGATGAACGGCCGTGCTTATTTACTTTTAGGGGAACTTTATTCCAAGGAAAATAAAAAAGCCGAAGCATACCAGGCATACTCCAAAGCTTTCGCGGGCGAAGGAGTGACTATTGACCAGAAAGTAAATGTGATATTGTATTATTACGAAACGCAGCAGGTAATAGAAAAAGAAGTTTTCGAGCTGGCTAATTTGCTGATTGAGAAACATCCGACTGATGCCAAAGGATATTCCGTTCTCGGAGATCTCCACGTTCAGAACAAAACAAAAGCCGAAGCTTTAAAAGCATACAAAAAAGCACTTGAGTTTGATGATTCAAAATACCCGATCTGGAACCAGGTGCTCTTAATGGAATATGAGAACAGGGATTTCCAGAATTTATATTCCGATGCCCGAAAAGCCGCTGCCATCTTTCCTTCCCTCCCAAATATCCAGTTACTTTATACCATTTCCTGCAATCAGCTGGGGAGATATACCGAAGCGCTGAATGCTGCCGAAATAGGAAAAGAACTGGTCATAAACGATCCGGCACTTGAATCGGAGTTTTACGCTCAAATGGGTGAAAGCTATTTCATGCAGAAAAATTTCAAGCAGGGAATTGTGTGGTTTGAAAAAGCCATAGCAACAGATCCAACCAATTTACTGGCAAAGAATAACTACGCCATGAACCTGGCCATATCTAAAACGGATGTAGAAACCGCCAATGAACTGGTTCAGCAATTGATGACAGCCGCGCCAAACAATGCAGCGTTCATGGCAACAAAAGGGTTGGTTGAACTTCAGAAAAAAAATTATACCGAAGCATTTTCTATCTTAAAGAAAGTGAACGAATTGCAACCAAATGAAGCCAATTACGTAGAGTACCTTGGTGATGCTGCGTTTTTCTCCGGAGAGGTCACTCTGGCGGTTGAAAACTGGAAAAAAGCCAAAAATTTAGGATCCAAAAACAAAACACTTGACAAAAAAATTACAGACCGCAAATATGTCGATCCGGAATACTAACATATACTTGCTTCCTATTCTGATCCTGATCATAACTTCCTGCCATCCCCGGGAATCAGAGTTTAAACAGGAAAAAGTAAAGAACAGAAAAACCGAAGATCTTGTTCGGGCATTAGACAGTCTTGGAAATGTACGTCCGGACCATTTCTACTCCCGCATTAAAACCGTTTATGCTGATACAAACAGGACGGTGAGTTTCAGAACTTCGCTGCGGATAACCAAAGACAGTGCTGTAAGTGCATTGATAACGAAAGCATCTATTCCTGTTGCCCAGGCATTGGTTCGGCCCGATTCTGTACTCATTCATAATAAAATGAATAATTGCCTGATCCAAAAAGATCTGAGCTATTTCAAAGAATCATTCGGTGTTGATTTCAGTTATGTGAACATCGAAGAGCTGATCCTTGGGTTACCGATAGATTTTGATACTACTCAGCGTTATTTCCAGATCAACGACAATTACAATTACATCATTTCTTCCAAAAAGAAACGTGAAGTAAGACGTGAATTAAGAAATGACGGATTAGACGATAATAATAACCGCGACAAGGACAGAGACAAGGATAAAGATAAGGACAAAGAGAGGGATAAAGACAAAGACAAGGAGAACCGGGAAAGAGAAAACCGCGAACGGGAAAGACGTCGTCGGGAAGAAGAAAACCCGATTATCATTCAATACTATCTGAATGGAGATCTAAGTGCAATTACACGCATATTTATTGATTCTCCAGCCGATTCCACCAACATTAATATTCAATACCTCTCGCGTGATTCGGTAGAAACCTACCTGATACCGGCAGATGTGCAAATTGACATTAAAACGCCACGAAATAATGTTTACATTGAACTGAAATACGAAAAAACAGTTGTGAATGTAATGGAAGAAATTGTATTTATAATTCCTGAAGATTATGAAGAATGCGGTACTGAAGAGTAGTTGTCTCTTTTTCATGACACTAGCTCTGAATTTTGCTTTCGGGCAGAATAAAAGCGAACAATTGCAAGCGGAACAAAAAAAATTGGAGAAGAAATTGTCCACTACAAAAACACTGCTTAACCAGGTGAAGAAAAGCACCACCAGTTCAATCAATGAATTGCGTTTGCTTGATACACAGGTGAAAAGCCGTGAAGATCTGGTTCAGAATGTTGATAATCAGATCCGCAGTTCAGAGCTGACTATCCAATCAAAAGGAAATCAGGTAAAGCAACTTGAAGAACGCGTTCAAAAGCTGAAAGCGCAATACAAAAAACTGATCCTGTACGCTTATAAACACCGTAACAAATACGGGAAGATGATGTACATTTTCTCTGCCAACAACTATTTTGAGGCAGTAAAACGAAACAGCTACCTGAAGCAGATTGCAGAAATCCAGAAAAAGCAGTTCAAACTAATTCAGCTCAATCACAAAAAGATCCACAAGGAAATCAATGAGATTTCAGAAGCAAAGAAGAACCAGGAAGTATTGCTTAAAACGAAGTTAAGTGAGCGCGATCTGATCCTGCAGGACAAACAGAAGAAAGAAAAATCGCTCGCAAAACTGAAAAAGGATGAGGGTAAGCTCATTGCTGATCTGAAAGCAGCTGAGAAACAAAAAGCCGAGATTCAGAAGAAGATCAAGAAAGCAATTGAGGCTGAAATTGCGGCTGAAGCAGCAAAAGAGAAAAAGGCTAAAGAAAAAGAAGCATCAAAAACTACAACCACAGCAAAAACTACAACTACCAATAAAACTACAACTACTGCGAAAAAAGAATTGGTAATTACTGAGACTAAAGAAAGCGCATCACTGAGTAAGAGTTTTGAAACCAATAAGGGAAAATTGCCGTGGCCGGTTTTAAAAGGAACTGTTGTTGAAGCTTATGGAAAAAATCCGCACCCAACGTTATCGGGAGTATTTACAAACAATAACGGAATTGATATCGGAGCACCCAAAAGTGCCCAGGTGCGCGCTGTTTTTGAAGGTGAGGTAACAAGCGTTATTTCCATTGCCGGAGCCGGGAAATGTGTGATCATCAAGCACGGGAACTACCGCACGGTTTACAGTAATTTACAGGAAGTATATGTTTCGGTGGGAAGTAAAGTTTCTACAAAACAAAGTGTCGGAAGTTTACTTCCTGAATCGGGAAGCGATCTTTCAACGGCACATTTCGAGATTCACCAGGTGGCAGATGGAGCAGTGGTGAAATTGAATCCGTCGCTTTGGCTCGCACAGTAACATGACAACATTCAAATCGGAATAAACACTAAACTCTTAGATTAAACCGCAAAGAAGCAAAGAGCGCAAAGAAGATAATAATATCTCCTACCGTTCTTTCTGCAAAGCTAGCTTTGCTAAGAAAAAAGGATCAGGCTAACTTGCCCTTTGCGTACTTCTTCTCTCTGCGGTTATTATTTTGGGTTATTTCATCGCGCCGTAATCATTCAAATTCGGCAGCAGCTTCACACTTCCGTCATCCTTTGCAGAAAGAGTTTTGGTTTCCAGCAGGGTTTTATCCAGCGGTATACTGCCGAATGTATTTCCGGCTTCCAGCATACGCGTTTCATTTCGATTCACAAAAACCGTTTGAACCAGCGTTACTGTATCTCTTACCACTTGAATCGGCGAACGCAAACCAAGCTTTTCCCGTATTGTGTCATGTATGATTTTCACCTCTCCGGGAGCATTGGTTAATGTAACCTGAACAGGGTTTTCGAGAAATTGAATATCAATGGGATTCCCTTTTCTATTGGAGAAAATGAAAAAACCAACAAGAAGACATGCTGCCCCGATCAGCACCTGGTATAACGGAACTGTTCGCGCAAGGATCGGCTTCTTAGCTGCAGGCAAAACCAAAGGAGCCGGGATGGCTTCTTCAAATTCAAGTTCTTCCGCGGAGGAGTGAATGCTTCTGTGCAAACTGTACTCTTCTTCGGTGATCTGTTTCAAAACAAAATCGCGCTCTTCACTGTTCAATTCCTCAAACGGTTTTGATTCGATCAAATCAAATAAGCGACTCAACTGATCTTCCATCTTAATTCATTTTAAATAATGTTGTTTCAAAACTGGGGTCGAAATGCTTCAGACTCTCAGTTATTTTCCTGGTGGCGTAAAATAGTCTCGATTTGACGGTGCCCAGAGAAGACTCTGTTATCTCTGCAATTTCATTGAGGGAAAAATGTTCCAAATAGCGCATCACAAAAACAGCTTTATGGTAATGTTCCAAACTCTCTATACTCTTTTGAAGCGCAGCCATAAACTCCGTCTTCTCCAGGACACTATCGTCTAAATTACTTTCCCGTATCACTTCCGGATTCAGCGAAATGGTTTTCCCATGATGCCGGTATGCCGTTTTACACATGTTGGAAGCAATGGCAAAAACCCAGGAATAAAATTTCTTCTCAGGATCGAACAAATGCTTCTTCTCCATGATTTTCAGAAACAGTTCCTGAACAAAATCCTGGGCAAGAGCAACGTCTTTGTTCAGCATTTTGATGAAATACCCAAGGAGCTTTTTACTGTACCGCCTGTGCAGTTCAATCAATGCAGCTTCAGCCTGTTTGGCAGACAAAGGAGAGTGATGGCCCATTACCTGAACCATCAACTCTTCGTCGCTTTGTTGTATTTGACTGTACTTACTCAATGATCTTGCCCGAGTTAGTGTTTTTATTTCGTTTAATTACTCTTCAATAACTTCCATTACAATTCGGAAGCCGATTCCCGGATCGGGCTTTGAGCAGTTTTGGGTTTTGTCAAAGGTACAATCCTCAAACAAGTCATACCACGAGCCCCCAAGTGCAACTCCTTTTGAACTTGTCATTTCCGAAACATTCCCGAAAGTATTGAAGAGTCCCATCTTATTCGGCACGTAACTTTGCACTTTTACCATGTGGAAACCTCCGTCGTCAAAAAATCTGCCTTTACTGGTCTGAATATTTCCAAGGTAACAATCGGATGCGTTTTTGATCTGGTTATTTGGAAAAGGCGTTGTTGCTTTTACATCTCCGGACCCGGCAGCTGTTCTCCACTCCTGCTCTGTCGGCAAACGGAAAACAACTTGTGTATAGGTTCGTTTGCGCTGCAGATTGTATTGTTTGGTCAGCCATTCGCAATACGCTTTTGCACCTTCCTGTGAAATACACACAATCGGATATTCCGCATAAGCCGAATGCCATTGGTACATATCTCGCATAGGTTCCAATCCGCCGTCAGGGAATTTTTTCACCCAATACGTTGAATCATAACGTGCCGTGTTATACAGATCGGTTTGATTTGAACGCTGAAGATTCGCCAGGAACTTGCTGTAATCGCCATTAGTCACTTCGTATTTATCCATATAAATATTCTCTTTTATCCGGATCATATTTCTTTCCAGCGATTTCAGATCAAGTACTGTTGAAAGAAGGATTTGCTTTTTTTCAGAAGTGCTTAATAATTCAAGTATCTCACTTTGCTGACCGTTTTGCTCGGCAATTTTGATCAGTAACGACTCCAGTTCGATCTTCTTATTCACTTCCTCGCTTTCTTCGTACTGTTTGTACAATTTCACCATAGAAGGAAGATACATTCCATTAAACTGATCACCTTTCAGGTCGGCAATATTGTAAGAGAATACTTCTTTCAGATAATCCAGCATATAGCGTTTTTCGTAATTTCTGCGAATGATACTTTCATTGTCGAAAGTTGTTTCACTGTACTTATATGCAAGACCGGTGAGATATAATTTGTCTCTAAAGTCTTCGTCAAAAAAATTAATAGTACTTGTGGCTACATATACGGGTCTGTTTCCCTTGAAAAAATGTTCATAAATCAATCGGCTGTTTTTATAAGTTTCTTCATCTGTTTTGGCCGGGTTCAAATCCAGGGGTGCATATCCGAGTTCTTTAAACAGTTTGTTCCGGTAATCGTCTACCAGTATTAAGGATGTATTAACAACAGTGACATCTTTCCTGAAATTCTTTGCTCCCTGGATAATCCATCCGGCATACGTGTCATTGTCTCCACATGTGAAAAGAACCGCATTTTCGTCCAATTCAGAAAGCACATTATAGCCCCAGTTCAATACCCCCACAGGCATGTCATTTGCCTTGAACATTTCCCGGGTATACTCATTGAATTTCACTTCATTTCTTTCCATGTGGTAATGGATCATCAAAGCATCCAGGATTCTCGGATCGTACGGACGAAGAGACTCTGCCTTTTTCAGATATTCAGAGCTTCCCGCGAAACCCGATTCCGAATCGGTAAGGAAATAGCTTTCGAAACTGTTTGGCATTGCTTTCTGAACATCAGTCACTATTTTGCTGCTTAGTTCTTTGTATTTTGTTTTGTCGGTTGAACCTTCATCAGATAAGTTCTTCAATGCACGCGATGCTCGGTAATAATTGATCCACGCTTCTCCGTTCTGGTTGTTCTTATCTATTTCGGCTTTCCATAATTTCAGCTGTGTTTCGTACCAGGAAATCTCTTTTACCTCTTTCGCTATGCTGTAAACAACTTCGGGTTTTTGATCTTGTGAAAAAGTATTCAGGCCGGTCAAAAAAGTAAGTGCAATAAGTAAGTGTTTCATGTTTAAAAGTTAAGAAGAAAAACTGCGTGCGCTTTTTCAGGGTTATTATTGTTTTATGGTTTCGTTCTGTTTAATGATGTCGTTCATCCATTGGATGCATTCCACTTCGTTTACAATAGACCAGGAATGAGGGTGCCTTTGTCCGTTAGATCTGTATCCTGTTTGGAATGTTTGCATAAATTCAGCTTTCATATTTCCCATTAAATTCAATTGGTTTATTAGCTCTGCCGTTACTTCGTAATTGGAATTATGCACGGTTTGATTCCGGTTAATTATTCGCCAGGCTATGTCTACATCATGATAGGTTCTTACGGCTGTATTCTTCAGGAAACGTTCATTCTCGCCATAATTTTTATCGATACTAAACGCCGTTAGTTTTGAATAGATTTTTACATTTTCCCCGGGAATACCGTGATCGTCTTTGATATGCTTCATTGCACGATTGGCTTCTTCAACTGCCAATTCGGAATAATTGTTTGCGGCGCTCTCTTCCAGCTGGTCCCAAATCGTAAAAATATCAATCGGCGAATCCACTGTAAATACTCCTTTGGGCTGAATTGGAAATTTATTCGGGAATTCATTACATAATTCAACATATCTGAGCGCGATCATTCCACCGGCAGAAAACCCTCCGAGTACAAAACTGCCCGTTCCTACTTTATACCTGGTAATTACATCTTTAATAACTTCGGTTAGATTTGCCTGAACAACCGAATCAGCATACAACTTATTTCCGGCAGCGGCGAAAACGGTTAGTATGTTATTTGCATAAGCCACGTTGTGAAGTTTGGTTTCAGGCGGTGTATCTTCCGGAACTTGTCCGAAGCCTGACAAAAGGATTAAGACCCCTGAAATACTGTCGCCGGGCGGTACAACAGTTAAATAATGACCGCTGTAAAATTCGTTTTCATTCAGAACTATTTTTTCGATAGTCTGAGCTTCTGCAGTTGCACTTGCCAATAGGATTACTGAAAGAAAAAAGAATTGTTTGATCAGAATTTTCATTGAGTTTGATAATCGGTTCTAACAGGATTACTCAGCCGGTTTCAAAAGGTTCAATGCAAATGAAAATTCTCTTCTCAACAACCCTGCGTAATTTCGCAAAATTACTTTAGGTTGGGATGAAGTGTAAGTTGAAAGAAAAGAAATTAACCGATTCAAAATAAGTCGATTCAATAAAATAGAAGCTAATGTAATATTACTTCACCTTCAAAAAAAAACCTCCCCGAAAAAACGGAGAGGTCCTCTAAACAAACGAAGCTTAAACTTATTCTTTTACGAATGAGCTTCTACCAGGTTTTCCATTATTACTTCCAACTTCTAAAATGTAGTAACCATTGGTTAACGTTTCAACGTCAATATTAGTTGCTTCTAAACGTCCGCTTTTAACTACTCTCCCTTCCAGGTTCAAAATCCGGTAAGTCCCCGACTCAATTCCCTGGATGAAAAGCTTATCCTGAGTTGGGTTCGGGTACAATGAAATAGAAAGCGCTTTCTGATCATTCACTCCTAAATCGGTAGTGTGGCAACCCCAGTTCTGATTATCGAAAAATGCCTGAACATGGTCGGCTGCCAAACCTAAACTATCGGCACTGGAGAAAATAGATCCGGCGTCACTACGTGCATAAACAATGGCATTGTTAAAACAGTAAGAAGTAAACGGTTGTAACGTAAACGCATCATAACCGATCACCGATCTGCGGTCTCCCGGTATGCTCATCGCAGTAGATTCGTTCCATCCCGCACCAGTTTCTGTATACACATAAGGAGTAGCTTCACCATCGGGGTCCAAAACCGGAGATCCGTCATTTTGCAAACCCTGCAGCGAACGATAAATTTCCGCTCCCATTGAATAATCACTCATATGTCTGATGTTGGAAGCCATATTTCCGTCAAGTGCAAGCACTCCAACTGAAGGAGGGTTTTCTCCGTAACCTGGATTTCCCAAATGCGGGCCATCATTCAAATCGGCATTGTATACATAGGATAACTGGCGATCTATATCCGTTCCGATATAATCATCTGCATAACCGCCCAAATCGAAATCCACCAGGTGACCGAAATTGAAATTATACAAGGTTTGCGTTCCCCGGTTGTGCAGTGTTGTTAAAACAAACGTTGTATTTGTGAGGACCGGATCTGTTGCATTTTCGAATTGATAAAACATCATGTGCATTTCAATTTGAATCGGACTAAGTCCGGAAGGATGCACATTTGCGTCGTCGTTTACAATCACATAAAGTGCTTTGTCGCCTCTGATTTCGGGATAATCTCCCTCCATTGGCTCATATTGACCATCCATATCATGATCATGAAACGGAGCAAGAATAAGTGATTCACCATTCGTTGTATTTCCATTTCCCGGCCAGTTTTCTATTGCTCCCGACATCGTGTAAGCTCCATCCTGGTAATGGTCCATATGATTGTCAACCTCCGCCTTCGACATATACCAGATCGATTGTCCGAATCGTGTAAGGTATTCTGATGTAAGGTAATTGTCGGCAATTGGTCCGCGGAAGAAATCGGAGTTTTGGAACTCGGCTGCGGCTCCTTTTAGCTGACCGTTTATATCTTCACCGGCCATCATAGGAAACATGGCGTAGATTGCACTGACAAGACTGTCTTTCGGAACGAGATACCCGCCGCTTGGACCGGAAGGATTGTTAAACATAGTTCCGTCATTGGTAACATAATATTTAACCTGTGAATTTGCTGTTGATTCTGTGTATCCCTGCCCGAAAGCCGAGCCAAGAAAAAGAATGCCTAATACTGAAGTAGCGATTGTTTTCATATATTGAGTTTTTTAATATTACCAAAAGGAACGCTTGACCTGATGGTTTCGTTGGGATTTTTAAACCCGATTGACCAAAAGGTAGATCTCACAACTTCACATAGCACATTCATTGACTAAACGAAAACTTCCGCTCATATTGCGGCTTCCTCATCTCCCACAAATGCACAGATAATATGCTCGCCTACCGGACGAGCTTTAACTGTTGATGATGTTTACAACAGGCTAACAACCCGTATGACATTTATTTAGATCATAAACATCTTACACTTCTACATAGCGAGTCCGGTAGGCTCGCTTTTTATCTGTGCATCTGTGGCCAAAAGAAAAAAATTGTCGGCTAGCCGACAATCTTACCAATCCAATAAAAAAAGCGATCAGTACTTCTACCAATCGCTTTCATATATATATGGAACTCTGTTCCGGTCTATAAAGGTTGTATGGAAAGAACTTTTATAACCGGCTTGAGTGAATATCCACCGTTGCCTTGTGTAACGATACTGTTTGCAGCATCAAAATCGAGTAAGAGCTGGTAATAAACGTTCGGCTCAAAATCGCTGTTCAGATTAATTTTCAATCCGCTCTGCTGTGCCGAAGGAGTTGAAAGCGGATAATAAACGCTGTCAACCATCACCGTGTTGTCGTCGCCCAGGATCAATCGGAACTGATTTAAATGTCCCGAAGGAAGCACGCCCACATCTACCAACGTTGCCGAAACATCATTCTGCAGCGTTAAGAGATCGTAAATCCCACCGTTTGTCGGTAAATCTATCCATCCCGCACCGGAATGATTTACCTGAACTTTCAGCACTTCTACGTTTACTTGTTGGAAATCACCGGGTGCATCAACCATCTTCACTGTCATACGACTCTCCCCTTCATCTTTTTTGCACCCGGATAATGATACCAGCGTGATTCCCGTACTCAAAGCCAATATTATGTTTAAAGTTTTCATGTTGTCAATTTTGTTCAATACCTATTAGTAAAACACGTGCCAAAACACAGAAGTCTTATAAAACAGGGGGTTTCGTCGTGCCAAACGTTTAGATTATTTTCAAAATGAAAAAGAGCGATTCAAAATGAATGCACTCTATTGCCAAAAGGCATCTTCGCCCCAGTCTTTAGGAAATCCTATGGCCTTAGGATCAACAATAGTAAAAACAAAAAAGCTTTCCCTGAGCGCGCTGTTCAAATGGGAAGCGGGGAAAGCATGTTGATGCAAATGTAAATTGTTTTTGGTTCAAAACAAGAAGTACTCCACTTTAACTAATTCTAAACATAGAACTTAAACGGACTTATGTTACTTCCGAAATGATTACTTTCAAAGCTCACTGTAACATCGAATCAAAATAGCGTTTAACCGGCACCTTGTTCTGCACAATGAAAACATTTTTACTAAGTACTTTTTTACTAATTCTTTCTTCTTGCTTTGGCCAGGAAACCAAACAATTTTCCTACCACGGAATTTACAGCGGATATGTTGAAATAGATCCAAAACAAACCGATTTCGAAGATATTGCAGTGAATCTGGAACTTGCAGATTCCGTTTACCTGGTAAATGTCTCGGTTCGCGGGGAGAATTACCAAAACGAATTCCGATATATCGGTCTTTACTCCGTGAATACTTCCGGGAAACTCACTTTAAAAGGACGTCATCCTTTCCAGGAATCTGCATACCAGATCAGACAACAACCCTTAACGGAAGCAAGCACTGACGAAAAACGGTATGGCTATAAGCAGCAATTAACATTAATGATTCACCTTAAACTTAACAGAGAGTTCGCGGAAAAAAACCTGAAGGCGGCACTTAGCTGTGTGAAACAGGATCATCAATCATCCGCAGGTTTATTTGAAAGCCGCCTGAGTTATTTGCCGGAATTTTATCCGGATTACCGTGTCTTGTTCAGAGACAGGCACGCTCAGGACAGCATCTTTTCATCAATCGACAGCCTGAAGGGCTCGCTTTGTTATTCCAAACATCCGAAGAGCGAATCCTGTAACCGTGAATACGAATATTTCTTTAAAGTAGACTCCATACTGTTCGACACCGTTTACATAAATAAACTCTTAAAAAGGAAAAATTGTTATTCTGACGGCAGCATAGATACGATTTGTCTTTATCAACCAATGAAAATTCGTTTGGATTATGCTTTACACCGCTTTTTTGTAGGTGGAAGATTTCATACGAATCCCGATTATGCATCAGAAGTGATCTATTTCCAACAGGAAATGGATCAAATGACCCATATTCAAATAATGGACTATGAAAAAGATGAATACGGATTGGAATGGATAAAGGTTGAACTGGATGCACAAGTATTCAATAAAGAAGCTGGTGATGATCGTGATGAGAGGTATTTTTCCAAAAAAGTGATTGGCTGGACACTTCAAAAAAACCTGGACATAAACTAAACTTCAAAAGTCCATGCTCCTTTTAAAATATTAGTTTACAGTAAACAGCTTAGTGTAAACTAAATTTCAGATATTACTTCAAACCCCTTGTAGCTCCCGGTTATTGCTAATCCGTAAATCTCTTTAGCCAACCCTGCCGATCTTATCTTTAAAGCAATTTCGTTAATCGTTGCACCACTTCCAATCGCATCATCCAGAATTAATACTTTATTGTAAGACTGGTTTTCTCCTACATAAAAGGTTTTCCTGGCATTTTCAACCCGCTCAACAAGTTTGGACAACGCTTTCTGAGGAATCACAATGTTGTTTCTTATTTTCTGAACTTTGATCTTTGGTAACGCAACCCCCAGGTTCTTCTCAAAAAAATCCATAATTTGAACGTTTCTTTTGATGGTTGGAGGAACGTAAACAATTGCATCGATATTATTCGCATCAATAAAATTCGCTAAACGGTATTTAATTTCTGAAACGATCATTTTCATTAAGGATTTGTTCTGGCCTTGTTTAGCGTAATGCATCAGTGTTCCGAGCCGGGTTTTTCCGAATCTTTCAATCGCATAAAAATCAAAATAATACAAATGATCAACACCTATTTCATTGATTCCTTTCGTGTTCTGAAGTTTTTGTATTCCATTGATGAAACCATCTTCATTAAAATAACTCAAGTATTTTCTTCTTGTTTCGATATACTCCTGAACAGTTTTATTAAAATCCAAATTCTGAATCGCACACCAGTACTGCATGGCTTCAACACCTTGCAGCATGTTTCCCATAGCCTGCACGATAAGAAAATGCTCGGATAAAAATCGTTCGCTTTCCAACGTAATTTTAGGCGGCTCCTGGTTGTTATCCATATCAGCAATTCGGTAAAAAACATGTGGTGGTTTGCCATTTTTCTCTACTAATCCTTTATCCATCAATCGATCTAACAAAGTATGAATGTACTGACGCGAAAAACCCAGGTTATTTGTTAGCTCTTCAACGGTACTCATTTCTTTTTTTTCAAGGAAGCCAAGTATTTTATTCTCCGATTTCATAAATTGTTTCTTGCAAAGATACTGTTTTGTTTACAGTAAACTGTTTAGTGTAAACATAAAACTTACGGTGCCAAAACCATTCTTACTACTTAAACAAAATAATCAGCTTTTGATTACCTTTGCCTCCGAATCCCATCAATAGGGATTTCAAGGGGGTACAGTGCGCTGTGTCCCCTAAAATGTTTACTCAGGATATGGATCAGACACAATTTTTACAATGCTTCAAAAAACTCAAAGGATTAGATGAAACTGCAGACTTATTGCAGCAGGCAGAGGTCCGAATTCATTGGAAAGGCCTTATCGGATCGTCAAAATCTTTGGCGGTTGCTGCCGTTGCCGAACAAGTTCCCGGACACCATCTTTTTATTCTGCAGGACAAAGAAGCGGCGGCTTATTTCCTGAACGACCTGGAACAATCTTATCCTGATAATAAACACATTCTCTTTTACCCGGCTTCGTACAGAACTCCTTATCAGTTGGAAGAAACGGATAATGCGAACGTGGTTGCACGCGCCGAGGTGCTGGAAAAAGTAAATACAGGTAAAAACGCGTGGATCGTTACCTATCCGCAAGCGCTATTCGAACGTGTTCCAACGCAAAAAAGATTGTCGGAAAACACCATGCGCGTGGAGAAAGGCAAGACCTACTCTATCGACTTCTTCAATGAATTACTGCTCGATTACCATTTCGAACGCGTAGACTTTGTATACGAACCCGGACAGTTTTCCATCCGCGGAGGAATTGTAGATATTTTCTCTTTCTCCAACGATCAGCCTTTCCGCGTAGAGTTCTTCGGCGATGAGGTAGATTCGATTAGAACCTTCGACCCGGTTTCGCAATTGTCGATCAGCGTTCACAACCATTTTTCCATCATTCCCAATGTACAGCAGCAACTAGTCCTGAACGGAAACGGAACATTCCTCGAATTCATCGGCAAGCAGACAAACATCTGGCTGGCTTCAAACGACCTGGTGAAAGCTGCTTTGGAAAAAGATTACGAGAAAGCGGTGAAAGTATACGATTCGCTTCCGAAAAATACCATCAAACACAGTTTGCCAAGCGAGTTGTACATGCATCCTTCCGACTGGAAAACGCAAATAGAAAAACATTCCATTGTAGAGATTGGTCCCGAATACGCGTTCAAAACAGCGAACGTTATTAACTTCGAAACGCAGCATCAGCCAACATTCAATAAAGATTTCGACCTGTTGAAAGATGATTTGATTGCACGAAAAAGAGCCGGAGCTGAAAACCTCATCTTTTCCAATCAACCCAAGCAAATTGAACGGCTTTACCAGATCTTCGAAGATATTGGTGCCGAGGTGGAATTCTCGCCCATGAACATTGCGCTGCACGAAGGGTTTATTATTCCTTCACTGAAACTGGTTTGTTATACGGATCATCAGATCTTTGAGCGTTATCACCGTTTTAAACTCAAAGAAGGATTCCGCCAGGCAAAGCAAGCCCTGACACTGAAAGAAATTTACAACCTGCAAAAAGGAGATTACGTAACGCATATCGATCACGGAGTCGGACAGTTCTCCGGCCTCCAAACCATCGACGTAAACGGAAAACCGCAGGAAGCCATTCGTTTGGTTTACAAGGACGGCGATGTACTCTATGTCAGCATTCACTCCTTACACCGCATTTCGAAATTTACCGGGAAAGACGGCGCAGCTCCGAAAATGAACAAGCTCGGAACACAGGCCTGGGCAACCCTGAAACAGAAAACCAAGAAACGCATCAAGGAACTGGCTTTCGACTTAATTCAATTATACGCCAAACGGAAAGCACAACCCGGATTTGCATTTTCACCCGATACCTATTTACAAAACGAGCTCGAAGCATCGTTCATGTATGAAGACACGCCCGATCAGCTGAAAGCAACACAAGCCGTAAAAGAAGACATGGAGAAAGAAACTCCAATGGATCGGTTGGTTTGTGGAGACGTTGGTTTCGGGAAAACGGAAGTGGCCATGCGCGCAGCGTTCAAAGCGGTTGCCGACAGTAAACAAGTAGCTGTTTTAGTTCCAACAACCATCCTGAGCCACCAACATGCACGCAGTTTTAAAGAACGTTTCAAAAATTTCCCGGCGAACGTAGATTACATCAATCGTTTTAAATCTGCCAAAGAAATTACCGCTACACTGAAAAAAGTGGAAAGCGGCGAAGTCGACATTTTGATTGGAACACACAAAATTGTCAGTGATAAAGTGAAATTCAAAGATCTGGGCCTCATCATTATTGACGAAGAACAGAAATTTGGTGTCGCGGTGAAAGACAAGTTGAAAACCCTGAAAACAACAGTCGACACACTCACATTAACCGCAACGCCCATTCCGAGAACCCTGCAGTTTTCCCTGATGGGTGCACGCGATTTGAGCATTATCAATACGCCGCCGCCAAACCGTCAGCCCGTTTTGACCGAAGTAATGACCTTCAACGAAGAAGGAATTCGCGACGCCATTTCGTATGAAGTAAGCCGTGGCGGACAAGTTTATTTTGTCAACAACCGTTTGGCGAACATCAAAGAAATTGCCGGAATGATCTCGCGATTGTGTCCGGGAGTCCGCGTGGCGATTGGTCACGGACAAATGGATGGAAAACAGCTGGAAAAAGTAATGATGGATTTCATCCAGGGCGAATACGACGTACTGATCGCTACAACCATTATCGAGTCCGGAATCGACATTTCCAATGCAAATACCATTATCATCAACGACGCACACATGTTCGGATTAAGCGACCTGCACCAGCTGCGCGGTCGTGTGGGCCGTTCCAATAAAAAAGGATTCTGCTACCTCATTTCGCAGCCAATCAGTTTACTCACTTCCGAAGCGCGCAAACGCTTGGAAGCCCTGGTACAGTTCTCCGATCTTGGTTCCGGATTCAACATTGCCATGAAAGACCTCGACATTCGCGGCGCCGGAAACCTGTTGGGCGGTGAACAAAGCGGGTTCATTTCCGAGATCGGTTTCGAGATGTACCAAAAAATCCTCAACGAAGCCATGGACGAGTTGAAAGAAGAAGAATTCAAAGACCTCTACGACGACCGCACCACCGAAACCATGGGCGCGCATTTCGTCAAAGACTGTGTCCTGGAAACCGACTTCGAGCTTCGTATCACCGAAGATTACATCAACAACGTCTCCGAGCGCCTGAGCATCTACCAGGACCTCGACAACCTGAACACCGAAGCAGAAATTGAGGCCTACAAAAAGCAATTAATCGACCGTTTTGGTCCCTTACCCCGCGTAGTAAAAGAACTCCTCCGTTCCTTCGAACTGCGCTGGCTGGCACAGGAAATCGGTTTCGAAAAACTCGTCATCAAACAAGGTTCCATGATCGGCTATTTCGTAGCCAACTCCCAAAGCAAATACTACGATTCGCCCATGTTCACACGAGTCTTAAAGTACGTGCAAAGCAACCCGCGTGACTGCAAAATGAACGAGAAAAACGACAAACTGCGGATGGTATATAGTCATGTGATGAATATGGATCAGGCGTTTGAACGGTTGGGGGAGATAGTTTTGTAGACACTGTGACTTTCAAAAATTCAACGAACGCAAAAACTGGCATTTGGGTGATGAGCGCCATGGGCCAGCGTGGTATTGAATTCATGTTATTGGCCAATAACTACACAACGTAAATAGTTTACGAACAGAGTCAACTAATTTTGTTTATAAACAACTTGAAAATCTGATAGTTTAATTCGAGGACAAGCATATTCTAATGTAAAAAACAATTATCATAAGAATATTATGGCTTCCGATATTAGATAAGTTTTTCAATTTAATTGGATTGTTAGGTTGAATTCAACATATTTGCCAAAATATGACAAGTCAACACTTTAATAATGAAAAGTAAATTTGGACTTAAAATCAGAACACTTAGGAGTAAAAAGAAGTTGTTTTTAAGAGAGCTTGCTCCATTGTTGGAGATGGATACTGCTCAATTAAGCAAAATCGAACGTGGAGAAAGACAAGCAAAAAAAGAAACGGTTTTGAAGATTGCTCATATACTGAATGTAAAATCAGATGAATTGGTAACGCTCTGGTTAGCTGATCAAATATGTGACTTAGTAAAAGATGAAAAGAACGCATTATTAGCAATGATGGTAGCAGAAGAAAGCGTAAAATATTCGAAAAAATGATTAAAAAAATGAAAAGTGATCTAAGTGTAGATGTTTTAAATGATCTTTCAATAAAGAATAATCTTCTTGAGGAACCAGGCGGTATTTATAACCCTAGGTATAATTTATTTAATCAAAAGGTAATTACAGATACTCAAATTTCCCTGAGAGAAAATCAATTTGAATCAATTACAAATAATTCTAGAATTGCAAACGGTGATTGTGAAGATTTGATGTCAAATATTGAAAGTGAAAGTGTGGATTTAATTCTTACTGATCCACCTTTTAATCTTGGTTCTTTTATGCATAAGCGCGGTACCAATCTGGTTAAAATGAGAGAAAATCAATTTGCATACGCTGGATGGGATGATTTAGAATATGAAGAGTGGTTGATGAAAATGAGTGCTTTTTTTAAGCAAAGTAATCGTATCTTAAGGAAAAAGGGTAGTTTATTATTGTTTATGTCCTTAATGAAAATCGAATCTATCATTAATATAGCGGAAGAAAATAATTTCTATTACAAAACTGTAGGAATTTGGCATAAAACTAATCCAATGCCAAGAAACATGAATTTGCAATTTGTAAACTCAACAGAAGCTTGGGTTTACTTTATTAATGAAGGAACGACAGGAACATTCAATAATAAATCTAAAGTAATTCACGATTTCGTTGAGTCATCATTGACAACTCCTAATGAAAAGAAGTTCGGAAAGCATCCAACCCAAAAACCATTAAGTGTATTAAATCATTTCACAAAAGTATTATCGAATGAAGGGGATATTGTTTGTGACCCTTTCATGGGAAGCGGTTCAACCGGTGTAAGTTGTGAAATGAATAACAGGCAGTTTATCGGAATAGAACTAAATGAAGAATATTATGATATTTCAAAAAACAGAATTCAAGATATTGCCATAAAATGAGAGTAATCGACTTATTTGCCGGAGTTGGGGGACTTTCATTTGGTTTCTCAATGGCTAACTTTGAAACAGTATTTGCAATTGAACACGATGAATCTATTGCAAATACTTATAAATTAAATCATCCAAATGCAGATGTTTTTTCAACCGACATACAGACATTAAATATTAAGGACTTAGCCGAAAAATACAGAACTATTGATGTTATAGTTGGAGGACCACCCTGTCAAGGATTTTCGCAGAAAGGGAAACGATTAAGTTTAGATGATGAGCGAAATTATCTTTTCAAATATTTTATAGATTTTGTCAAAATATTTCAACCAAAATATTTTTTACTTGAAAATGTACCCAACATTACTACAACCTCAAATGGTTTCTTTAAAAATGAAATTATCTGTGCATTCAATGAGTTAGGTTATGAAGTTGATGTCGACATTTTAACAGCATCAAATTTTGGTGTTCCGCAGAACAGGAAAAGAGCTTTTTTTTTAGGAAAAAAAGGAACTGAAAAACTCCTGCTTCCTAAAACGAACAATAAAAAAACAAGTATTGCAGATGCTATTTATGATTTGCCAAAAATTAGTTCAGGAGAAGGAAAGGAAATATACAAATATGCTTGTGATCCTTTATCAGATTATCAGAAACTGATGCGAAAGGGATCCACAGGAGTTTATAATCATCAAGCAACAAAACATAGTGAATTAGCCCTAAAAAAACTTTCAATGATTCCGAAAGGGAAAGGAAAAGAAGTTTTACCAGAAGAATATAGAACAAAATCAATTTATTCAGGAACTTGGTCAAGATTAAAAGAAGATGAATTTGCTCCAACAATAACGACACGATTTGACACACCATCATCTGGTATGTTTACTCATCCTATTTTAGATAGATGTATAACAGTTAGAGAAGGTGCAAGATTACAATCTTTTCCCGATAGATTTATTTTTTATGGAACAAAATCATCTCAATTAAAACAAGTTGGAAATGCCGTACCACCTTTGTTAGCATATTCCATAGCCAAAATAATTAAAAAAGATAACGACAATGAGTCTACCAAATAATGTAAAGAGAAGGCTTCCAATAGATCCAAAATTGGCTGTTGGATCATCATTACCTAATCCAAAAGAACTGATTGCTTTAACAATTTTGCTATACCTCCTAAACGAGGAGAAGGAATACCTTGACTATTCTGTTCAATCTGGCAATACAATTCAAATTAAAGACGAATTGGTTGATTTGATGAAGAGTTATTTTTCTTCTGTTATTAATTATAATGAACAAAACATTGATAGATTAAGAACTGATAACTCTTTAGTTTCAAGGCAACTTGAACCATTACAGGTTTCACTTCAAATAGTATGGAAACTTGCGAAAGTTAAAGCAATAAATTCCAGTTCTTCAAGTCAGGAAAGAACAGGTAGAGTTCGAGTTCCTAAATCTCTAAATTTTACATCAAATCTAATCTTATTAAAATCCATATTAAGTGATGATAATAATAATTTAACTGAATCCGCTAAAACAGTTTTATATCGTTGGATTTTCAATGAGGGTGTTGAGTTAGGCAATCAAAATACGGAGAACAAGTTAAAATCTGCTTTATTAGTATTTACAGAAGATACTTTATACAAAACATGGCTAGATGGTGATACTGAAATTTTATTCCAGCAAGAAGGTATTTATGATTTAATTAATAATGACACGGATCTTGTAGATTTAAAGGGCGCAAAGGAGATTAAGGGAACTTTGAGAAATTTAAAATCTCTTTTTTCTAACAACTTGCATCCCTATCTAAAAAGCGAGGGTGATAATGTTAGTTTGAGAGAACTCTCTTTATTAGAAGATTATAAAAATTACAGAAACAAAGTTTCAAATTATTTAGACCTAACACCGAAATCTATAGAAATAGTTGAAGTAGAACAAGAAAGTGAAGTATTAAACAATCCACAAGATTTAGACAATACCCCTCATCAAATCATTTTCTACGGTTCACCAGGAACTGGAAAAAGTCGTGAAGTTGAACTACGAACAAACGGCCATAATCGAACAAGAACAACCTTCCATCCTGAAACCGATTACCATTCATTTGTAGGAAGTTACAAACCAGTAATGGACGGAATCAATATAAAATATGATTTTGTTCCACAAGCGTTTACAAAAGCATATTGTAATGCTTGGTTAAATCCTGAACAACCTTATTTTTTAATTATCGAAGAAATTAACAGAGGAAACTGTGCTCAAATTTTTGGGGACTTATTCCAATGTTTGGATAGAGATGGTGACGGCATTTCAAAATATGAAATCAATTGTGATAAGGATTTAGCAAACCATCTAAAATCAGTGTTTGAAAGCTCGGCTAATGTTGATGCCGTAACAAATTATAAACAAATCATTCAAACAGAAGGTTTTGATAAAATCATTTTGCCTAAAAACCTTTACATTTTAGCCACAATGAATACCTCAGACCAATCTTTATTTCCAATGGATAGTGCATTCAAAAGACGTTGGGATTGGGAATTTGTACCTATCAATTATGAAGATGCCAATTCTTTGAACATTGTTGTTGGAGATAGTAAATATAATTGGGGTAAGTTTATCGAAAACATCAATCCAAAAATTAAGGAATTAACAGGGAGTGAAGATAAACAACTTGGAAATCGTTTTGTAAATCCAAATGATGGGAGCATTACATTCGACCAATTCCGATCTAAGGTTTTATTTTATTTATGGTCGGAAGTTTACAAAGATGAGTTTGGAACTCAAAGTTCCATTTTCAAATATGAAAATGAAGACAATAATCCAATAGATTTTCAATTTGGAGAACTTTACAATAGTAACGCACTAGAAATTGCAGAAGCATTTCTGAAATTCAATGGAATCGAATCTGAATAATGATAATATTATTTGAAGAATATCATTACAAAACGGAAGACCTTTCAAAGGTTTTAACAGAAAGGTATTATTTTCCTATTAATGGTATTAACTCAAAAATCAATTTTGTTGGGTATTATTTCAATCCGCAAATAAATGACGGAAAGGGAGATGCCGTAATTATATTTCCTAAAGTCTTCATTAATGAAAATAATTTGGCTTTTGACCAATTTGCTCCCGAATCTTTAATCGAACCAACATTTGAAACTACATGTATATTAACTGAGACGGGAAAAGATAAGCTGATTTTTGAAATTTCAACTTGGTTATATAGAGCGATACAACAATTCAATAAAAGACATTTTTACAATTCGATTTCAGAGAGTCAATTTATCAATCAGGTTGTAACTAATTTGGATGAAAATTCAAGTACTGAGCTTGATATTATTCTAAGTTTATTGAGGTTTTATAAAGAAAACCAGAACTTATTTACTTTCATTGCAAAGACAGCTCATTCACAGCAGAACAAAATCAATTGGCACAAAACGATCAACAAGAAACAGCCAATCATTCAGAATAATCAACCAATTTATGTCAATTTAGCGACCTCAAGAAAGAGAAATAATAATGATGAAGAATTACTAATACTTTTTTATTCAACGCTTAATCATATTAGAGAAAAGTATGCTTTTGATTTTCAAATTCCTCAAAACTATAACTTGATTAAAGGTCACCATTTTGAAAAGGTTTTAAGAAATGGTTGCCGATTACTGAAAAGCATTAAGTACAAATATTTTTCAGACAAAATGATCTGTTTGTACAACCTACTTTATACATACTTTGAGCGAAGTGAGAAAACTCAATCCAAGAAACAGATAGAAGAAATTCTTTTAATTAAAGATTTTAATATTGTGTTTGAGGATATGATAGATGATTTAATAGGAGATAATACATTAGTACCTGAATTAAAAAATCATGCTGATGGAAAACAAGTTGACCATATTTACAAATACAAATCACTTCTGGTTGAAGATGAAATTTATTTTGTTGGAGACAGCAAATATTACAAACCTCAAAATAGTGTAGGGAAAAATTCAAAAGCAAAACAATTTACTTATGCGAAAAATGTAATCCAGTACAACATTGATTTATTTAATATAGGAAATCTAGATCAAAGAATCCGATACAGAGAAAACGAAACGGAAGGATATAATATTACTCCAAATTTTTTCATTTCTGCTTTTGTAAATAATGATTTTGAGTTTTCTAAACCCTACTTGGACGAAACCGGTAGACCAATAATGCAATTTCAATTCGAAAACCGATTGTTCGACAGAGATACTTTATTCGTTCAATCATACAACATCAATTTCTTGTTTGTGCTTTCAGCTTATTTATCAAGAAATTCGACATTAAAAAGCAATTTCAAGAAAGATACCCGAAAAGTATTCAGAGAAAAATTAGTGGCTTTTATAAATGTTAAATATCAATTCTACAAGGTAAAACCTATTTCTGAAGATTTCATTGACAAACATTTCAAGTTACTTAATGGTAAGGTTTACAAGCCGTCACAATTTGAAAGAAATTTAATTTTAGCATTCGAGAAAAATTCAAACTTTCGAGAAATCATTCCAATAATACAGCCAGATCTAGATTATATATCGGAATACACTCTAACTTAGAGTATTGCTTTTTGATGGGCTAAGTTGAATACTGATATCTGAAAAAAATTGGCATTCATTCCAAGGAAAATTCATCGAATGTTGAGGTACAATGATTCCAATAGAATTTAATAATTTCCAAAGGGAAACATTCATAAGCGGCATAAAAACCCCCGTAACCCATCCCTAAACCGTATTCACCCCCTCCCAACCAATAAACGCTCCCAAAAAAAACAAAACAATAACCCGTTAACCTCTCCCGCTTCCATTTACCTACTCATCGTCGCACCCTTATGCGGTCATCGTCATACCCTTAGGTCATTACCATCACACCCTTATGTCACCATCAACACACCCTTAGGTGACCATCATCGCACCCTTATGTGGCTATCGTCATACCTTTAGGTGATCGTCGATGCACCCTTAGGTCACAGTAGTCATACCCTTAGGTGACTGCATGCATACCCTTATGTATCCGTCGTCACACCCTTATGTCACCATCAACGCACCCTTATGTGGTGATCGACACACCCTTAGGTGGCCATCATCACACCCTTAGGTCATCGTCGACACACCCTTATGTGGTCGTGTGCAGACCTTTATGTGCTTCCGGACGTGCTTTTTTTTGCTAATTGAAATGCGGGTTTTGCTCAATAAATGATGTGTTTTGCTCAATAAAATCCCCGATTTAACGCTCGTTAACAACTGTAGTACAGTGTGTTAACACAATTTCCAAATACAGCTTTGCGTTAAAGTCTGAAAATAACTTAACATGAAACAGTCAACATTAAACCACATCAAGATGTACCAGAATGTACTCGCCGTGGTAAACGATCACCAGCCCGCATGGAACGGAGTTCAGGGAATGGCAACTGTAGTAGATCAGGTACAAGGTTTACTAAACACTCTTCAAAACAAGCTGAATCTGCAGAGTACACTTACGCAGGGAATCCAGATCGAAAAGCAGGCGTACCTGAAAGATTTTACAGAAGAACTGAGCATCCTGAAAAAAGCGCTGTTCCTCTACGCTGTAGAAACAAACAACCTGGCTTTACGTGAACGTCACAAAGAATCTAAAAGCAAAGTGGCTTCTCTGTCTGCCGATCGTCTCGAAATCCTAAGCATTAACCTGATCGAAGACCTGGAAACCTATGAATCCGAACTGGGGATAATGGGTGTTACCCCGGAAAAGATCCAGCAGTTCAAAGACAAGGCAGCCCAGCTCGAAAACTACAAGAACAGTGTGCGCCACGCAATTGTAGAACGCGCCACTGAAACCAGCGAGATCAGGGAACTCGAGAAGCAGATCAACCGCCTGCTCATTGATCGCCTCGACCGGTTTATGAGTTTCTACAAGGCCACCGACAGCGCATTCTTCAAAACCTACCGCGGTGCAAGAAAGATCATCGGAAACAGCACAGGTACAGGCACAAAACCCAACGGGCAGGAGAATGGTTCTGCCCAGTAATTCCCCGATACCTCAAATGACAGCGCCGGTTCTGAAAAGGATCGGCGTTTTTTCGTAACTAATTCTATTCAAATCCGGGTATGTCCTCCCCCTCGGTCCCCCTCCAAAGGGGGAAGCACTAATCATCACCCAAGAATCACGACATTTCATATATTAATTAAGGCAACACTCTTGTAACGGAACTACTATCGGGTTTCCCCCTTGGAGGGGGATAAAGGGGGAGGGCCGACTCAACCCCAAAAAAACAACGAATTCTAAGCAGCCTGTATCCAAATTTTCAGTAATTTAATAGTACAAATTCACTTCTATGAACTCCCCCATTCTCTTCTCCGAAAAACAATACTTCAAACAATGGTGGCTTTGGCTAATCCTCCTCACTGTAAACGGATTGATCATTTTTGATATTATCTGGCAGGTTCTGCTTGGCAACACTTTTAGCGACAAACCAATCGGGAATACCGAGCTGCTCATTCTCGGCGGCGTAACCGTTGGTGTAACATTACTCCTGCTTTTATCGAATCTGGAGACAAAAATTTCCACTGATGGAATTGCAGTCCGGTTCTTTCCGCTGCATTTTAAATTCCGGCAATTCTCCTGGGACCAACTGGCGAGTGCTCATGTTCGGCAATATTCACCGCTGGCAGAATACGGCGGCTGGGGATTGCGTTACAGCATATCTGGACACGGTAAAGCCTATAACATCTCCGGGAAACAAGGTTTACAGCTTGAATTTACGAATGGTAAGAAACTGCTGATTGGGACTAAGAAGGCCGCTGAATTAGAACAGGTATTAATGAGAATTAAAGAACTGAAGCGATAATTCAACTGTCGGATTGTTAAACTTACCAAAATAGTTATGCTGTGCTGCAAGCAGATTGAAAGTTCTGCTACCTTCAGCTTTTACAATTAAATCATTTATGAGTCAAACACTTGACACGCCTGTAAGTCTTCATTATAATAACGGAAAAGTCTTCCCTCCAAACGCAATCATGATTGGGTATGCCTTTGTGGGTATTTCGCTGATAGCTTTTATATTCCAACCAATTATCGGAGGGATTTTGTTTCTCCTCGGGACGTTTATCTGCTTTACCGATTACGGAACCGAGATCGATCCGGAAGAAAAGAAAATAACGGAATACACCCGCTACTTCGGATTCATCAAAATTGGTAAAAGCTATAGTTACGAGAAACATCATTTTATTGCCGTTATTCCTACCAAAAATACTGTAACAGCATACTCACGATCTACACATTCTGCTACCTACACTGATTATTACAGTTCAATCTGCCTGCTGAACATCAATTACAGAAACAAGAAAGAACTTACCAAATTTGAAAGTAAATCAACCGCCACGGAAATCACTCAAAACTTAGCCCATCGCATGGACCTGGAATACTTCGAATACGATCCGCAGGTTATCAGAGATGCGTTTACCCGAAGAAAGTAGCTTACGATGCGAAACGGGTAAAAGGAAATATAAAAACCGCAAACCTGCCTGTCGGCAGACAGGGAAGGAAGAACGCAGAGGTATATTTTTACTTATCATTTTACAGTCTTTTTTATACCAAAATTAGTGATGCCAAGCTGTTTGTCTGGCTAGCCAGACACTTTGCGTTCTTTGCATCTCTGCGGTTCATTTTCACCTTGCCCGCGTCTTTTCCGCCTTCCCCACATCATAAAAAACACAAGTACACTCTGGCTGCGAAAAAGTAATCTTACCAAAAAGGTCGCTCGGTAGTAATGGTTACATAGCCTATGTCGGATTGTTTGTCTGGCTTAATTCTTGTAAATTCACGAGCCATGAAAAAACTGCTCATTCTATTTTTCCTGTTTCAAACAGTTGTAAACTACGCTCAAAGCAATACCGATCCGGAAGCCTTTGCAGCAAAGTTTGCCGAATCCGTAAACAAGCAAATCGACATCTTTCCGAAAGAAGATTTAGCGTTACTGGAGTCTAATCCTGTTGGGAAAAGCGACCAAACTATTGCATACCTCATCCAGCTCGGAAGAATTCCTGTCTCCGAAGCATTTATCAAAGCAAACCCGAAATCTGACAAATTATTGAAAGAATTGTATGCAGCGTTTAAACCGCTTGTCGACAATTGGAGTCAGGATGAAGGAGATGATTCAGAAGAAATTACTGCGCAAATTCTGAATGCCATGGGAAAACAAACGAACGGAACAGCGGCTCAATACCTGTTCATTTATTGCTTGTATACTTTAGACGATCAGAACCCGAAATAAGATTGGTTTTTCAATAAATTCCGGTTCCAAAAGTGGAAAAAAGTGGAAATATTTAGCTAATATCATACCTTCAAAGACCAATTGACGCTATAATTATGGAACCAGGTTCAAACAAGGAGAAAGCCAATTTATTACATTTAGCAGCGCGCGAAGCGGGACAAGCCGGAAACTATCCGATGGCTATCGAAAAGCTGGAAGAAGCCATGAAACTTGAACCCTTGTGGGCCTACCCGGTTTACGATCTGGCTTTTACCTATTTGCTCATGGGCGATTTCCCGAATGCACTCAAATACTATAAAGAGACAGACGCATTGGAACCCGATGGGTTTTTCACAACCAAAACCGCCGTTTATTCCCTGGAAGGAGAATTGAGCGGAGCTTTCCCGGAAGGTTTGTATACGTTCTTTATGCAGATAGAATGGACCGAAGAACCGGAGAAAAAATACGCCATCGCCAAACGCATCGTTGATAATGTTCCAACCTTCGCTCCGGCCTGGAAAGAACTCGCTTACCTGCAAAACGACCTGGAAGAAAAACTTCATTCCATTGAGCAGGGTCTGGCCGGCAGCCCGGATCAGGAAACAAAAGGAATCTTACTCATCAACAAAGCCATGATCCTGCACGAAAAAGGTGATTCGGAAGCAGCGGCACAGCTTTTACTGGAATTGATTGATGCACAGGAAACAACCATTTCGAACAACGAAATCGCGAAAGTGGCTCTGAAATCCATTCACGATAATTAAGATTTTAGAAAACATGCTAAAAAGAAATCCTGACCTCTAAACGAAGCCAGGATTTTTGTTTGCCGGATGATCCAGGCGGTTGGTTAGACTACGAACTTCTTATTCGAGTACTTCTATAGGATCATAATTCACGAATCGGCAAAAGTCACAAGCCATCTCTTTTTCACTGATGTTTTTAAGCTCGCGTTGATTTCCTTTCGAATCGATAACCTCTGCAACAATCCGGTGGTCGTAATGTTCCACCGAAGCAAATTCAACCAGGCTATCTCCTTTCAAACGCAGGAAATGTGTCATTTCTCCGCCGTAAACACTCCACGCATCAATACACCGAAGTTTGGCGTTGTACCGCATATTCGGAAAAGATTCGGAGTTCCTTACCCAAACGAGTTTTGTTCGTTTCGGATCGAAAATCACCAGAGTTTGAATGTCGTTTGCACCGCGCGCCGCCTCTGCAGAATGAAAAAGTAAATCTTTGAATCCGTCGGCATTGTAGTCTGCTAGCTTTTGCGATGAAAAAATGGTCGATACATCGTGAACCGTTAATTCATCCATCAAACTTTCCTTTTTTTCCTGAAGCGAATAAAGCTTAATATTTGCAACCGTCTCCCTTTCCGTAGTAATAACACGATATTCCAGCCTGGTTCTGTTCTTTCTTCCGAATTGCGTTGAGTCAATAAAAACGTGCAGCGTATCAATAAATGGTTCTCTCCCCCAAACTTTTGTCTCATTTGAACCCGATTGCTCATTGATCCGTTTGTTTGCAGCAATACTTTTAGATTCGGAATCGATACAATGACTTATTAGTCCAACAGATAACAATAGAATTGCAAACAAGATAAGCGGATGATGTACGAATGTGTTTTTCATGAAGCAAGAATACGCTGTCCGAAACAAACAAAAAGAGTCATTCGATTATTCGTCTGCTGGGGTTTATTATCTGATAATTTCGGAAAATGATTCGTTTTCGTACATTTGATACTATCAAATGATACTATAAACACATGAGGTCTCCGTACGAAATAACTTCTGAGATACTCCAGCTTATTCGTTCGGTTTCTGAAAAGATCGGAGCGGTGAATGCAAAATACCTGGTGAAATCCAATCCGAAACTCCGTAAGCAGAATCAGATAAGAACCATTCATTCTTCATTGGCTATTGAAGGAAACACGCTCAGTGAAGAACAGATCACCGCAATTCTGGAGAACAAACGCATTGTTGTTCCGGAGAAAGACATTCTGGAAGTACTGAACGTGCTGGAGGTATACAAAAACATACACACATTCAATTTCCAATCAGAAAAGACTTTCTGAAAGCACATAAATTACTCATGAAAAGTCTCGTTGAAACCTCCGGGAAATATAGAAACAAACCTGTCGGAATTGTGAAGGGATCTGAAGTTGCCCACCTTGCTCCTCCCGCAGAAAATGTTCCGTATTTAATGGCCGATTTGTTTCGCTACCTGAAAGACAAAACAGAACTTACTTTGATTAAAAGCTGTGTCTTTCATTACGAAATGGAATTTATTCATCCTTTCATGGACGGAAACGGGAGAATGGGCCGTTTATGGCAAACGTTGATTCTAATGAGTGAATACCCGGTTTTTGGTTCTTTACCTTTTGAAACACTGATCTCACAAAATCAGGATGCATACTACAAAGCACTTTCTGATTGCGATAAAGAGGGTAAATCTACCCGGTTTATTATTTACATGCTCGGCATAATCGACGCTTCATTATCAGAACTGCTGCAGCTTTCTCAGAAAAGATTAAGTGAAACCGACCGTTTGGAACTATTTCTCGAAAATCGAACTGACACATTCACAAGAAAAGACTACATGAACCATTTCACCGATCTGTCGACGGCAACCGCAAGCCGTGATTTAAAAAGCGGAGTTTCCAATGGAATCATCGTAAAAAGCGGCGACAAAAAAACCGCTTGTTATCAGAAGGTCATTTAAGCCGTTACGCTCCAATCAACAGAAATGTGACCGGTATAAAATACAAAACCCCGACTTTAGTATTATTACTGAAAGTCGGGGTTTGATTCTTAGTTCTTCTTAAACTATAAAATCTCGCTCAGCGAAACGTTACTATTGTAAAAAGACAAAACATCATTTCGATTACCGTCGAAATAGTCTTTCAACAAATGATCCGCAAGAAAATCCCGGTACTGCTGTTTTTCGATTTTTGGCAGGTAAATATAGCCCCTTCCTACCGCTTTGTGCTTAATAAATTTCTTTCGTTCCAAAATTCGAACAATTGTAGAAACTGTGTTGTAAGCCGGTTTAGGATCGGTATATAGTTCAACTATATCCTTTACTGCCGCTTTCTCCAAACTCCAAAGTTTGAGCATAACTTTTTCTTCCGCAGGTGTTAATCTATCCATAAAAATCAGTAAATAGTGTACTTGTAGCAGATCTAAGTTACATATTTAATTTCGATTTTATGTCTTTATTAAGAGCATCTTTATGTAAATAAATGTTGATTGTTTTCAAACGGAAGTAGTTTTCAGACACATAAAGATAACCCTCAGGTAAATTATCTGTTCCCCATGAGTTCTTAACCAGGAAGAATCGGGTACCGTTTTGATCTTTGTACATTCCAACAATGTGCATTCCATGGTCGTCAGTAGTTACTTTTTCATCATAACCTGTTTGACGTAATTCCTGGGTAATTACTTTCTCTTTAACCGGCTCTAAAAACGCGTTGGAACTGCGTTCTGCTCCCGAATTACTGAAGTTACGGTTGTCTTTCCCCTGGATTTGAATAGTACTTTCATCTTCCGGAACAATTGCAATACCGTTCTTGAAGCTAAATCCTTTTTCGCTTACATCAGCTCCCCAGGCAACTGTGTAACCTGCTTTCAAAGCGTTCTCAGTAGCTGCAACCATATCTTCCATCGGAACATTGTAGCTGTCGCCAAAAGCCCAGTTGTCAGGAATAGCCAATTCGCATGTTTTGTAAAACGGATCATTTGTAAATGAAGTAACCGAAACATATTCACCCATTTTTAAACCAAGAGACTCGGCGTATGTTTTTGGTGTGTAGTCTTTCCCGTTGAATTTAAACGTAGTTACATCAGGTCCTAAATAAGCATCCAGAATTCCGTTGAAAGCAACTTTCCATTCCGTTCCAATTCCTTTTCCTTTTTGAACTTCTGCCAAAATGCTGTTCATGAATGTTTCCAAAACTGAGAACAATTCAGCGTGATTGTATGCAACGTCTCCTTTTGGCAAGCCGGTGTAAATTTCTTTCGGAACAATTCCGTAACGTTGAATAACATAAGGAATATCATGGAACGCACCACCTTCTCCAAAATTGATCTTCCCATCCATGCGGATGAATTTATCTGCTTTCGCTTCGTATGCCTTACGCACAATAAACATTTCTGAAAGCGTGGAAGGATTCTTAACTCCTAAACGGATCAACTCCGATTCGAAGAAAGACAAAGAGGAAAAACTCCAGCATGTTCCTGTGTTTCCCTGGCTTTCAACAGGTGTGTTGTCCAGCCTGTACACTTTAGAGAACGCGTATTTACTGTCGGTTGCATTGGTTACTGTTTGGGCAAATGCTGATAGTGATAAACACGTACCAACAACAAGTAATTTTAACTTCATGGTTTAAAAATTTTCCTAAAGTTAAGAAATCACGCATGAAACTTATTGTCCGTATGAGGATATTTTGTGAATTTCTACACAAGAGAATACCGCTTTCCGGGTAGAGATCGAATTAATCCTTTGAATTCCAATTCCAACAGCAGTGAGGAAAGTTCATGTACCGGAAGCCTGGCCAGTATGCCAAGAATATCAATACTCAACTCTTTTTTCTCCTGCAGACAATGAACTACCCGTTCTTCTTCCGGGCCCAGATTTAGGAACAGACGAGTTTGCGCCAGTGTTTCTTTGGCGGGTTCCCAGTCCATAGATTCCAAAAAATCAGCGCTAGATTGTATTAATGATGCGGTGTTATCGCGAATAAGTTTCAAACAGCCGGCAGAAGATTCTTTTTTTACATCGCCCGGAAAAGCAAAGACCTCCCGGTGATAATCCCGGGCGAGGTTTGCGGTAATCATAGAACCGCCGGAAATCCCACTCTCCACCACTATTGTAGCATCCGTTAATCCGGCAACTATCCTGTTTCTCATCGGAAAATTCCCTGGTTCTATATCCATTCCGGGAATAAACTCACTGATCAGCCCGCCCCGCTCTATCATTTCCTGAGACACTTTCCGGTGCTCTCCCGGATACAGCTTATCCAGTCCGTGTCCTAAAACTCCCCAGGTTTCCAGGTTGTTCCTCAATGCTTGTTTGTGTGCACATACGTCCACTCCATAAGCCATTCCGGAAACAACTACCACATCCATATTCTTTAAACCCTCAATGAGTTCTTCTGTAAGTTCTCTTCCGTAGTGTGTCATCTTACGCGTGCCCACAACCGCAACGGAGCGCCGGATATTCCAATTAAGGTTTCCTTTCGAATACAGCACCAGTGGCGCATCTTCACATTGCCTGAGTTTTTTGGGATAATTCGAATCAGTGAAAAACATGATCTCTCCGCCCAATTTCGCGGTTTGTTCAATAATTTCATCTGCCTGGTCTAAAACGGCCTTTCGCTGCTTCCAGGAAATCATTGTTTCTGTAATTCCAGGGAGCTTGGAAATGTTGAGCTTCTTATCACTGAAAAACTCCTCCAGATCATTAAAATAAGAGACAATGATACGAGCGCGTTTACTTCCGATTCCACTGAGCAGGGTAAGCGCTATTTGCTGATGTTGTGTGCTGTAATCCAAAATGTGAGGTCGTTTTCCTATTGAATATACGCAGAATTATCATTTCAATCCAAGTGGAAAAAGTAAAATTTACGGCTTTTTTTCTATGCTCGCAGTCAATTTCAAAGTACTCCCTCCACTTACAATTCAAAAATTATGGTACTTTGGCAACAAATTCTACAGACTAACTCGAATGAAAATACTATTGCTTTTGCTTGCCCTGCTGCCGTATGCCCTTTTTTCACAGGATCTTTCAGGGCAAGTATTGGATTCGAAAAACAACCAGGGAGTTACATTTGCAACTATTAAAACAAGTGTATCAACGGGTGTGATTTCAGACGAAAACGGTTTTTTCACCGTCAAAAACCCAACGCTCCCGCTGCAAATAGTTGTTATTGCTGAAGATTACATAACCGATACCATTCAGATAACCACCCTTGAATTCGTCAAAATCCCGCTTACCTCATCGTTAGAAGGTGGGATTAATCAAATAGGTCCGGTGGTTATAGCCGCATCGCGCCGTAAACAAAACATTGAAGAGATTCCGGTTTCCATCGAGATTCTTGATGCAAGTCTATTAAAAAATAAAGGGATTACAGATCTGGAACAGGCTATCGACCAGGCGCCGGGCGCTTATACTATGGACGGACAGGTGAGCATTCGCGGAGGAAGCGGTTTCTCTTATGGCGCAGGAAGTCGTGTGTTGATTCTCTGGAATGAAGTTCCGCTGCTTTCCGGTGATGCCGGTGATGCAAAGTTCAATTCCATTCCAATCGAGCAGGCTTCTCAGATCGAAGTAATTAAAGGAGCGGCCTCGGTACTTTACGGTTCAGGCGCCCTAAACGGAATTGTTTCTTTAATTGAAAAAGAACCCTCGCTTGAACCTCAGTTTTCAGCTAAGGTCCAGAACGGTATTTATTCCGATCCGAAGCGGGAAAGCTTAAAATGGTGGTCGAAAAGCCCAACGTATCAGCAAGCCGATTTAGCGTTCAGTCAGCAATTCGGGAGGTTTGGTTTGAACCTGGGAGGAGCATATTATGGATCGGGCGGCTACCGTCAGGGTGAAGTAGAAAACCGGGGAAGAATCAACGGAACACTGTACTGGCGACCGAAATCCATAGAAAAAATGCGGGTCTCACTTGGGTGGAACGCCCAAATGCAAAAAACAGGAAATTTCATTATCTGGCAAAGCGACACATTTGCTTATCAACCATCAGGAGGATCAGACACAAGCGTCGCCAGTTCAAGCTTAACTTACAATAAAGGAACCCGCATTTCCATTGATCCGAGTATAAAATACTTCGACAAATGGAACAACAAGCATTCATTAAAAACACGCTATTACTTTGTAGACAACGCCAACTATACAAATACAAGCCAAAGTTCAAAATCGGCCGTATATTATGCTGATTACCAGTTCCAAAAAACATGGAAACCAATAACTCTTGTTCTCACAACCGGAGTAACCGCAACCCGAAACGATGTGAAATCGTATTTATTCGGTGATCATTTTTCAGTGAATAGTGCAGTCTATGCTCAACTAGAAAAAAAATGGAACAAGTTCGATGTAACAGCTGGTTTTAGAGGCGAATATTATGAACAGGATAACCGGCAGGGCGATTCGGATTTCTACTTCGGAAAAGACTCTACAAAATTGCCGATCAGACCGATCTTCAGGGCCGGAATGCACTACCAGGTTGCGAAATACACACATGTACGCGCATCCTACGGACAAGGTGTTCGTTACCCGACTGTAGCAGAACGTTATACTTCAACCAACGTAGGTTCGCTCTATATTTTCCCTAATCCCGATCTTCAACCGGAAACCGGCTGGGCAGCTGAATTCGGAATTAAACAGGGAATCAAAATCGGAAACTGGAAAGGGTTTGTTGATGGGGCGGCATTCGTGAATACTTACCAGAACATGATGGAGTTTACATTAGGAAACTACAAACCTGATTCTATTCCGGGAAGTTTCAATCCGAATGATCCGGGATATATTTTCAAGTGGATCGGATTCAGAGCGGAAAATGCAGAAGCAGCCCAAATTACAGGTTTGGAATTGAGTATTAACGGAACCGGGGAAATTGGTCCTGTTAAAGTACAAACACTCATGGGGTATACATACATGAATCCGATTACACTCAATAAAGACGCTGACTATCTCGAAACATTCTCCAACGACAGCACCAATGTTTTGAAATACCGTTTCAAGCATCTGGCAAAAGCCGATCTGCAATTGGAATACAAAGGATTCAGTATTGGCGGCTCCATGCGCATGAACAGTTTTATGATCAATATCGATAAAGCATTCGAAGACGGAATTCTTGGGCAGCAAATTCTTCCGGGATTGAAACAATATCGTTTAGACAACAACGGAGCTACTGTTGTTTTTGATGCACGAATTGGTTACAGCTACAAAGACACTTACAAATTGGCGTTGATTGTAAACAATGTTGCGAATACGGAATATATGACTCGTCCGGGCGATATGCAGGCTCCGCGTTGTTTTGTTGTTCAGTTGAGTTACCAGTTTAAGTAAGGACAGGTCGCGACCTGTCCTTACTTACCCTTCTGAAAAAAGCCAGTCACAATCTTCGCTTTTGCCTTTCCGACAATCTTTGCCAGTTCCTCTTCCGACTGTTCTTTCACGCGTTTCGCCGATTTGAAATGTATTCAGGCAGTCCAAGTTTGGACTTGAAATACTATGAACAATACCAAAAACCGTATACTACAGCTTATTCAATGGTTTCACTGTTTTACCTTTCGAAGAAGTAATAACCACCAGGTAATTCCCTTTTGCCAAACCGGTCAAATCCATAGAAAAAGAGTTTGTTTGGGTAACGTGGGTTTCAAGTACTTGTCCTTGAACTGTCATCACTGTTACAACTCGTTCCTCAGCATCGGGGAAAGAAAGTTCACATTGCTCAGTTGCTGGGTTTGGTGCCAACGAAATAAACTCTTCCTTCAACTCACTTGTGCCCAACCAAAGCGGTGTTTCTCCCAAATCCAACAAATAGGTTTTTGTAGTTGCTGCAACCCACAAGTTTCCAGTGGTGTCTATTTCCATTCCTTTGTAAGTGTCAAAAGTGATGGGTGAATTGTTTGCATCATAATAATTGGTCCAGGTATCTCCGTCCAAACGTGCCAGGGCAAAAGCGTCTCCATTTACATCTCCAAAGCAAGCCCACATTCTGTTTTCCAAATCAAACTCGAACTCCAATACATTTGCCGAAGGCATATTGGTTGTGTTATCTGGTGTAATGGAATCTACGAAATCATAGTTAACCCCAACAGAAATACCAGCTGCGCAGGCAACATAAATGGTATCTGAATAGGGAGAGAATTTAATGTCGTTAAACAACCCACAGATATACTGATCATCAATAGTGGAATAACTTTCATAACCAGAAGCACCATTACCAGTATATTTTCTCAGAGAGCCGTCAGTACTATTTGCAGGATAAAATTGACTGTCTTTTGCACAAATTAATTTGAACGCTGGAAGTGTGATTAACCAACCATTTTCAGTATAGCGTAATAATCCACTAGGTTCTGCCATCGGCATATATATCGTGTCTCCATTTTGGAATAACGCCGAATTATAATCACCTGAATATTTATTTGTCAACGTAAAATCTGAATTTACTTTATACAATCCACTTGCAAAGGACATAAAAAAACGTGACGCCGGTGTAAATGCAACATCAGAATTCGCAGATAGGGCATCTATTACATCAACCGATCCATCGCTCAAGTGAAAACATGAGATTTTATAAGGAGCCGAGAAATCATAGGAAAGATACCATAAATCGTTTCTGTATACATCCAATTTAAATCCTGGTGAAGCAGCAGCATTCCCCATTTGCATCGTGTTTAACGTTGTCCAGGTTTGGGCTTGGAGCTGCGTGCTAAATTGAAATAATATGAACAGTACCAAATACCGCATCCTATAATTTATTCAATGGTTTCACTGTTTTACCCTTCGAAGAAGTAATAACCACCAGGTAATTCCCTTTTGCCAAACCGGTCAAATCCATAGAAAAGGCGTTTGTTTGTGTAACGTGCGTTTCAAGTACTTGTCCCTGAACTGTCATTACTGTTACAACTCTTTCCTCTGCATCGGGAAAAGAAAGTTCACATTGGGTTGTTGCCGGGTTCGGTGCCAACGAAATAAACTCTTCTTTCAACTCACTTGTTCCTAACCAAAGCGGTGTTTCTCCCAAATCCAACAAATAGGTTTTTGTAGTTGCCGCAACCCACAAATTTCCGGTAGTGTCAATTTCCATTCCTTTGTAAGTGCCAAAAGTGATGGGTGAATTGTTTGCATCGTAATAGTTTGTCCACGTGTCTCCATCCAAACGTGCCAAAGCAAAAGCATCTCCATTTACATCTCCAAAGCAAGCCCACATTCTGTTTTCCAAATCAAATTCAAACTCTAATACATTTGCCGAAGGCATATTGGTTGTGTTATCCGGTGTAATGGAATCTACGAAATCATAGTTAACCCCAACAGAAATACCAGCTGCGCACGCAACATAAATGGTGTCTGTGTAGGGGGAGAATTTAATGTCGTTGAATTGTCCGCATAGATACTCTTGATCAATAGAGGAATATTGTTCATAACCACTACCACCATTGCCTGTATACTTCAAAACTGAACTATTATAATTATACGCTGGGTAAAACAAACTTGCTCTTGCCACAATTCGATCAAATCCATTTACACTGCTAATTGAGCCATTCTCCGTATACCTCAAAAAACCATTTTCAAGTCTCATATAAATAGTGTCTCCGTTTTGAAAAATATTCGCATTGTAATTTGCAAAGTATTTACTGGTGAGCGAATAATCTGTATTCACTTTATACAGTCCACTGCCAAACGACATTAAAAATCTTGATGCTGGCGTAAATGCAACATCATAACCCGCTGATATCACCTGAGGATTCATTAGATCTATTACATCAATTGTTCCATCACTCAAATGAAAACAAGAAACACCGTATGTACTTGTTGATGAAAAGTACCATAAATCATTTCGATACGCGTCCAATTTGAAACCCGGATTTGCCAGCGCATTCCCCATTTGAAAGGTATTCAAGGTGGTCCATGTTTGAGCCTGTAGCTGCACGCTCATTAAACACAAAACACAAAAAAGAAAGGCTTTCATAATTTTACTAATTTGGTTACATACATCCCTTTATCTGTAGTTACATGTACTATAAACGTTCCTGCTGCAAAATGGTTGAGGTTGAGCAGGAATTTTTTTTCATTTGTTGTGGTTGCAAAGAGCTCTTTTCCCGAAAGATCAACTACACGCAGGAGTTTATTCCCGGTATCCGGAAACTCCACTGTAAAATTATCCGTTGAAGGATTAGGGAACACCTTCAAAAGGCTTTCAGAAACGGGATTCATGCCCAAATGCACATCATAAGGCGGATTCAATGAATCACAAGGCAACGCAGCTTCGTACAAACTGGTTAAGGTGGAATCTGTCAAATAAATAGAAACAGGGAGTTTCACACCTTCCACCATTGGATTTGCCGGATACCAGTAATCGATAGGTTCATTTTCATCAACAACAAACTCATTCACAACATCACCATAGCTTGCAATAAAGTGATAATAATATCCTTCCGTGGTTAACAATCCATTCAGGGTGTCAATGTCTATTATGTCCACATAAGGATGCACATCCAGATAATCATATACCCAACCCGGAGCTGCGTTATTGATGGTGTCTTCAATAAAACGCAAGGCGTTGCTCTTACTTAATAGTGGAAGTACGGCATTGATGGTAGTTGAAGGGGTAAGGTAACTGGAAAAATCATAAGTTGCCTGGTACTTCAAACGTTCTACTCGGTAATAGGTATTGTTTCTGGGTAAAAAATTTCGTGAAATAGGTCCCCAGCCAGCATCGGTGAAGGCATATTTGTAGTGCATGGCAATGGTGTCTCTTTCCAGCAAAGCAGTATCTACAATAGTTGTAGGATGCACAAATTGTTTAATCGGATATTCGATCATTTTTAGAGCCTCATAGGCATTGAGTCTTCCGTGTGCAGATCTTACGTCGTAACCCGGATCCATCACATCCGTAGCGCTGTTCTCCAAAATATATTCTACATCTTCAACGGTTAAATTTTGGTTGGAATAGCAATCGGGGCGGTTATAGTAACTCAATAACAAGCCCACAACACCTGAAACATGCGGAGCAGCTCCACTGGTCCCATTAAACCAACGGTAACTGCTTGTTCCGTTAATATAGATAGCCGCTTTCACAATGCTGTCTGAACCAGGCGCTATCAAGTCCATATTTCCTCCATAAAGTGGGGCAAACCCATGAAGACTATCCCAATAACCCTGATTGATCCCTACGCGAACCGTTGTGCCATCATATCCGCTGGCTCCTACAGAAATAATCCAGTCATCGCTAAAAGACTGCGGATAAAATCCGGCTTCAGCGGTAGAGTCTACCAATCCACTTATCGGATCGGGTTGAACCAAATTGGCATTTCCCCGGGAAACCACGTTAATTACCCCGCTCTTAAATGAAAACAAAAATGTCTCACGGCAAAGTGCACATTGTCCAACATCTACAATGATAGAATCTACTGGAACTTCTTTGCCTTCAGTAATTGCTGTTGGAATTAAGGCCCTGATCATATTACTCTGATTCAAAATATTCACCCCAAACCCCGGCGCATTTTCAAAATAAGGCATTGGTTCATTGTCCGAATTAAAGATCTCCCCATAATTCCAATAGGTTCCAACTCCACGTGAACCATCAACGGTGGCTGCTAAAATCAAATCTGCATGGTTCATATATGCATCCCATTTCAGATCAATCAAACTAATCCCGGAAGCATCAGTACTATCTCCGCCCGCTATGCCCGCAATTCCGATTCCATTGTCACGTTTTGCACCAATAATACTCGCAACCGCTGTTCCGTGAAGATCTATTCCGGAACCCCATCCACCGGTGTTTGCCTGTCTGTTGTATGCCCCACCAAAAAGCACATCCACATCTTCGTGTATCGTATCAATACCAGTATCAACAACCCCTATTTTTACAAATGGCTTTCCGGTTTCAATTTCCCAGGCATCTTCAACCTGGATATTGGCGTTGGGAATGGTTGGGTTGTAAACAAGACTATACTGCTGCGGATAAAATTCATCATCCGGAGCTGATTGCATGACAACTTCAGCTGAATATTCTGCATAATCAACCCATTCATTTGCGAACTGTAAAGCACTAAGCAGTTTTAAAGAAAAGCTGCTTTTAAGATCGTCAATAGCAAAAGTTGCCCAAAACGGAGGGACATTTATGATTTCTCCGGTACGCGAAACACTTAATGAATCTCTCCACGAGAAATTAGTGAAAATACGGCGAACAGTAAATTCACCTAAATCCGGGAAATCAGGGTTCTTAGAAAGAAACTCCAGAAAAACGCTACGACCATCTTCGTTAAAAACGCTCTGTAATTGAATCTCTACAGGCGCACCAACTTCCGTAACAGTAAGGTCAACTAAACCTGGATGCACACGAACAATAATGCTTTGCGCGTTTGTTTTAATAAGTAACAGTAATGTGAAAATGGTCAGGAAGTATTTCATTGTGAGGCGTTTAAGTTGACGTAAAACTAACAGATAATCTGAAAAGTGCAAGGATTTAGTCTTTTTTTCTATCAACCCGCTCCTGTTTTCCCGCAAAATATTTCATTACAATCTTCGCCTTCGCTTTTCCAACAATTTTCGCTAACTCTTCCTCGGGCTGTTCTTTCACGCGTTTCGCCGATTTGAACGCCTTAATCAAATCCTGAACCGTTTTCTCCCCTATTCCCGGAATTTGCTCCAACTCATTGCTTAAAGCACCTTTACTTCTTCTGTTGCGGTGGTGCGTTATTCCAAAACGGTGTGCTTCATTACGCAAATGCTGGATGACTTTTAGGGTTTCAGATCTTTTGTCGAGATACAATGGCAAACTATCACCGGGATAGAACAATTCCTCCAAACGCTTGGCTATGCCGATAATGGCAATTTTACCACGCAATTCCAGTTTTTCCAAAGCCTCCAGCGCAGCACCCAATTGTCCTTTTCCGCCATCAATAATTATCAATTGCGGCAGCGGCTGTTCTTCTTCCAGCAATCTTCTGTAGCGGCGAAAAACAGCTTCGCGCATGGTGGCAAAATCGTCAGGTCCTTCTACCGTTTGCACATTGAAATGACGGTAATCTTTCTTGCTTGGTTTCGCATCTTTGAAAACCACACAGGCTGAAACCGGGTTCGTTCCCTGGATATTCGAGTTATCGAAACACTCAATGTGAACGGGAAGTTCTTTCAACCGCAGATCTTTCATCATCGTTTCCAGGATGCGGTTTGTGTGCCGCTCCGGATCTTTGATCTTTTCCTGTTTCAGTTTCTCCAAACGGTAATATTTAGCGTTACGGACAGAAAGATCAATCAATGCTTTTTTATCTCCACGTTGAGGAACAAAAAATTCAATTCCCTGCATCTGCCATTCAACCGGCTCTTCAACCAGCACTTCTCTTGACAGGCTTTGAAAACGTTCTCTCAGTTCCGGTAAGATCGTTGTGACAATTTCGTCTTTGGTTTCATCAATCGTCTTCTTCAATTCTACCGTGATCCCATGAATAATTGCGCCATTATTCACTACCAGGTAATTCACGAAATAAGCATCCGGATCTTCCACTACGGTAAAAACATCTACTTCATGAATGGTTGGGGAAACAACCGTTGCTTTCGCTTTGTAGCGTTCTATCAATTCCAGCCTGGTCTTTACCTCGTGTGCCTCCTCGTAACGAAACTCAGCCGCCAGATCTTTCATTTTCGTTTTTAAATGCTGAATGACTGATCCGCTGTTTCCTTTTAAAATGTGCTCAATTTGCGAGACCATTTCATTGTAATCTTCAGCGCTTTGATTTCCCACACACGGGCCTTTACACTTCCCGATGTGGTATTCAAGACAAACTTTATAGTTCGATTTCTCGATTTTATTCGCCGCCAGATCAAGTGCACAAGTTCGTAAAGGATAAAGTTCCCTGAACAGATCAAGCAGCGTATGCATCACTCTTCCGCTGGTGTACGGACCAAAATAACGCGATCCGTCTTTCACCATTTGCCGGGTCGAAAACACCCGTGGAAAAGGTTCTTTCTTGATACAAATCCACGGATAGGTTTTGTCATCCTTCAGCTGAATGTTGTATTTCGGCTTATATTTCTTAATCAGATTATTCTCTAAAAGAAGCGCATCCATTTCCGTTTCCACAACGATGTAATGAATATCAACGATCTTTTTGACCAGAATAGCCGTTTTGGCATATTCATGGTTTTTGGTAAAATACGAACTGACTCTTTTCTTTAAATTCTTTGCTTTTCCAACATAAATAATGGTTCCTGCAGCATCGAAGTATTGATAAATCCCGGGATTCTCGGGCAAGGTCTGAAGCTTTAAAAGGATATTTGAATTGGCTTGTTTCACATACAAATGTAAACATTACTCAGGATTTCAAAGGAGAAAGCAAGAAGGTTTACCAACTGAAAAGAAGCCGGTAGGTCCCCTAAAAACGAGGATTAATCATTGCTTTACGGTGTGCATAAGCCAGGAGCTCGGTTAACTTTCGAATCCCCAATTTGGCAAACATGTGCTGTTTATGATTTTCGACCGTGTTTTTTGAAATCTGCATTTTTGAAGCAATTTCTTTACTAATGAATCCTTGAGCCAGGTATTGCAACACTTCCATTTCTCTCGGTGTAAAACGAACAGATGTTTCCAATGTCTTCAATTCAATGGTTTCGTCGTCACAATAATAAGTTGTTGTATGCCCATTGCTTCGATCTTCAATATACATAGAGCAAACCAGTTCTTTCGAGGCAGGAACAATCTCACTAATCAAACACATAACATAATGAGGGGAGTTGTTTGCATAAACCAATTTCGGATAATGCATTTTGCGCCAGGTATATTCCTTAGCAGCATTTTGCATTCTGAAAATAAAATACGGTCGTGTTTTTTCTCTTTTCTCTTCGTTTAATTCTGCTAATCTTGAAGCTACATAAACGATGTAGGATTGCATTTTTAACCGATCGTCGGGATGAACCAGCTTTCCAATTTCCAAAGGATGCAAACCAAGCCACTCTTTGCGGCTAAGCGGCGTGCTTTCTTCTATATTTCCACCTGCTGCAACCACGCACCCGGCACGAAAATCGCCAATATACCAAAATGATCCGCTGAAAGCATAAGCACCAAATTGTTTTACAATTTCCTGAAAAGAACTCTGCCAAACACCTTCAGGCAATTGTTCATTGATAGTGTAAAGTTGATCGAATTCATCTTCATTCACCAGTTCAATAAAAGAACTTCTTTTCATAGATTATTTTTTGCCAAAATAGCTGAAATTATTCCCTTGCCAAAAAAGCCTTAACACATTCAGGATGAAGATTGCTGATTAACGAGTATGAATCTGCCTGAACAACTATCTCACCATTCAATCGGGTAACTGAATATTTTACCATACGATAATCATTATCCTGAGAAAAAAGAACAGATCCACTTGTTTCCTCCAAACCCTCATCGTCTTTTGAAAGCGCATAAGGCAACCAGATTTTCACCACTTTGGATGTAGGATTATTCGCTGCAAAGTCCTGACTAATTGCTGAAATGAATGTCGGTTCCGTAGTTAAATAAGGTGCAGCGAAATCACAAAAATCAGCGGTTGGATTCATAAACTCCTGAATATTGAAGGTAAGCGTACCAGCACCAATTATTTCACCTTTGAACAGGTATGTGATCTTCAAACTGTTCCCATTCTGAACCATGTATTTGCCGTAAGAATGTACAATGTCTTCCAACGGTATTTCAGATTGAATGGATGGCTTTTGAAGATAGGTATCATCACCTTCATCCTCAAAAGAAAACAAGTGATCAATTCTTAAAAAACCTGATGTCTCAATAACTTGTCCGTTGATTGTTAATTCCGTCTGAATGCCATCAAAATCATCATTGATTTCCTTCTGTTTTTCATCGGAACAAATTAAATACCCTGACAATTCGAAATCTGCATCTTCTATAGAGGAAACCGATGTAACAGCAACAGTTTTGTCTTCTCCTGCTGAGAAAAGAACATTTTGCCCGTATGAAAAGGCAGACAGAAATAAGGTTAAAATAGCGAGGCGTTGTTTCATGTTTTTCTTTCAAAAGTAAGTGTGGTTATCATGCTGAGCAATAGTAATTTGTTACTACATATTGATAACAGACCCTGAACGGAACCATTATTGATTATCATAAATTCATGTACATTTGTAATAAACGTGATTATATGAAAAGAAAGGTGTTCATTTTTAGCTTTTTAGTAGTATCAACTTTTTTGTTGGTAAACTGTAGAGGGGGGAAAGAGCTTGGCAGCGGATTCAATTTGTTTTCCGTTGAACAAGACAAACAATTGGGGGCGCAGGTAGCAGCTGAAATTGATGCTAATCAGAAGGAATATCCTATTCTCGATTCAGCGAGTAACAAAGAGGCTTATGCCTATTTGTACAAGATCAGAGACAAAATTCTGGCTTCAGGAGAACTAAAACACAAAGATGATTTTACCTGGAGATTGCGGATTATTAAAGACGACAGTACGTTAAACGCCTTTTGTACACCCGGCGGATACATTTATGTTTACACGGGAATTATGAAATACCTCGACAGCGAAGCTCAGTTAGCCGGTGTTTTAGGTCACGAAATGGCGCATGCAGATTTCCGTCACTCGACCAGACAAATGACCAAAATCTACGGAGTAGATGTTTTACTAAGCATTATTGCAGGAAATCATCAGATGCTTGCGCAGGTAACCGAAGGAATTATCGGATTGAAATTCTCACGTGAACATGAATCGGAAGCCGATAAAGGTTCGGTGAAATTTTTATGTCCGACCGATTATTTTGCCGATGCAGGAGCTGGATTCTTCCAGAAAATTGCAGCCGAAGGTGGCACAAGGACTCCTGAGTTTTTGAGCACGCACCCAAGTCCTGAAGGCAGAATTGAAGCATTTCAGAATTACAAGATAGAGCTAGGTTGTCCGGGAGCTAAAGACTACGCGGCAGAATACCAGGCAATGCTGAAAAAACTTCCATAATTTATGCAGCTTTTTCTTTCTAACGGAAATTACATCATTACAAATGAAGGTGTCGATTGCTCGATGCCTTTAGTTGCTTCAAAAGAAAATCCAACGGCCTGGTATGTTTCAGAGCCTGCAATTGCTCCGGTTCGGGCAAATGGATGGGTAGGAGCAGTTGCCGAAGGCGGAAGTGTCAATTTTCGTGATATTTCCTTCAATCCGCATGGACATGGGACGCATACAGAATGTTTGGGGCATATTACTGAAACCGTGCATTCTGTGAACGGGATCATTTCTGAGTTGTTTTATGAAGCTGAAGTTGTTTCCATTGAACCGATCGAACGAAAAAACGAAGATGGTTTAACGGATCTGATTGTTACGAAAGAATTGATCCAACAAACCGTAAAGTCGGAAAACATAGAAGCTTTGCTGGTTAGGACACTTCCGAATTCAGACGATAAACTGCATAAACAATACTCCGATACTAACCCGGTATATTTCGATGCTGACGTAGTAGAGTTTCTCGACGAACTTGGTGTTATTCATTTTTTAGTAGACGTTCCTTCTGTTGATCGTGAAAAAGACGGTGGTAAACTGGCATTTCATCATGCCTACTGGAAAGTACCTTCTGAAAATGATAAAAAGCGAACTATTACGGAGTTGATCTTTGTTCCCTCTGGTTGCGATGACGGGTTGTATTTACTGAATTTGCAAACTGCACCATTCGAAAACGATGCAAGCCCTAGCAGACCAATGTTATATCCGCTTCATCAAAATAATGAGTAAACAGAAATCTGTATTATATTTGCTTAATAGTTGGCACTTTCTTTGCCATAGACCATAAAAATGAAAAAAATGAAATATTTAATTGCCTGTTTTTTAACCGTGTTATTGGTTTCCGGTTGTGGAACTCCGGTTGCTTATACGGATACATTGAAAGATCAATATGATCTAACACCGGAAGGTTTAATAAAAGTTCAGTTCTTTACATCAAGTATTATCATTCTGGAGAAAAGCAGTACTAGTGGGAATCAAACTACCGGAGATGACGGAACATTGGTTTCAAACTCTTCCAAAACCCAGGATCGTGTAATTATTCCTCCGAAAACAAAATGTGTTTACGAGAAAACAACTGAAACAGGAGAAATCGTTGTTCGTTTTGAAGTAGGAACGAATAAAACCTTGTCATTTGCTCCCAGAGCAACACAAAACAACGGTAAATATTACCTGGTTGCTGATTGGAAACAAACCGGTGGAACGATTACTTACGGAAATGAAACTTACAACGTTCAAACCGGAGGAAGCAGCGCTTACCTGGAAGTGAAGAAGAAAAGCTTCCAGCGTACAAAACGTAAGGACAGAATTGTAAAAGGAATGAAAGTATAATCTTCCGAAAAGTATATTTGAAAAGGGGACAGTCAGCAAAAGCAGATTGTCCCCTTTCTTTTTACCTTTGCACCGATGCAAATATTCCTCATTGAAAATTACTCCGTTTGGAAAGCCCTCCACATTATTTTTGTGGTAAGCTGGTTCGCCGGTTTATTTTACATGGTCCGCTTGTTTATTTACCATACGGAAGCAAACATGAAACCGGAAGTTGAACGAAAAGTACTTCAGGAACAATTCAATATTATGCAGTGGCGCTTGTGGTATGTAATTACTACACCGGCAATGATCTTAACCGTTGTTTTCGGAACTTTAATGCTCTGTGCAAATCCGGCACTGTTGAAACTTCCGTGGATGCACATCAAACTGACATTCGTAGCCATTCTCCTTGTTTATCATTTCATTTCCCAGGGAATTATGAACAACCTGAAGAACGGAACTTCGAAATGGAAAAGCAGTCATTTACGCATGTGGAATGAAGGCGCAACTTTACTCCTGGTTGCCATTGTTTTTCTGGTAGAAATGCAAACAACGCTGGGCTGGATCGGCGGAATTGTTGGTTTCTTCAGCGTCGGAATAAGTCTGATGCTTGGAATTCGTTTGTATAAGAAACTTTCACAAAAGAAGTAATCATGCGCGTTCTCATTGTTGGTGCAGGATTGGCGGGCTACACCGCCGCACATCATTTGCTTGATCTTCGAGCAGAAATCACTATTGTCGACTCCGGGAAAAACGTTTCATCTTCCGTTGCGGCAGGAATTATCAATCCGATAGTTTTCAGAAGAACAACCTTGAGCTGGCGCCTGGCCGAATTGCTGGAATACGGATATCCGTTCTATCAAAACCTGGAGCAGAAAGTAAATGCTTCTTTCTTTCAGCAAATTCCCATTCGAAGACTGTTCTCGCACGAACAGGAACGCGAAGCCTGGGAGAAAAAACAAACACAGGAAGCCTTTCAGCCTTATTTGAAAACGCTTTCGGAGGAAGACCTGAATTTTCCAATAGAACAAAACACCTTCGGAACCGGAGTTGTTCTGCAAAGTGCTAGTATCGATTCAAAAGCTTTTTTGAAAGCTAATAAACGATTCTTTGAGGAAAGAGGAATGCTTCAAACAACTGTTTTTGATTACCAGGAACTTGATCCGGTAAAGGCAAAATATAACGGTAAAACGTACGACTACATTCTGTTCTGCGAAGGAAAAGACGGTAAATACAATCCGTATTTCTCTTACTTGCCCTTAACCCAGACCAAGGGCGAAGTGCTTACAATTCATCTTCAGGATCTCCCGCGGTATGAATCGTTGAACAGAAAGTGCTTTCTCATGCCGCAACCAAACGGAACCTGGAAAACGGGCTCTAATTATGTTTGGGATACAGATAATTCAACACCAACGGAAGAAGCAAAACAGGAGATTCTGAAAAACCTGGAATCTATTACTTCTGAAAAACCTGAGATCGTTTTGCACGAAGCGGGCGTTCGTCCAACGGTTGATGACAGAAGGCCAATGCTGGGAACACATCCCGAATTCCCAAAACTGGCAATAGCTAACGGATTAGGTGCAAAAGGTTTTATGACTGCACCGCTTGTTGTAAAAGAATTAATTGATCACTTGCTTTCAGGTTCATCGCTTCACCCGGAAACAATGATTCAACGTTTTTCCGGCAAGTAAGATTTCAATACCAGCACAAACAATTTTCCATGGTAACTAAGTTTTACTAGAGTAAGAAGTCGTAACTTTGTGTACTCAAATTTAAAAACAGACAAATATGTATCCTCCAGAATTGGTTCAACCGATGAAAAACGATCTGACAAGTGTAGGATTTCAAGAATTACTTTCCTCTTCAGACGTAGATAATTCATTGCCAACAAGCAAAGGCGTTGCTTTGGTGGTAGTAAATTCAGTTTGCGGATGTGCGGCCGGAAATATGCGTCCGGGTGTGAAGCAATCTTTGACAAACGACAAAAAACCGGATCATTTATTTACCGTCTTCGCCGGTGTTGACACGGAAGCGGTTCAACAAGCAAGAAATTACTTTTTACCTTTCCCTCCGTCTTCGCCTTCAGTAGCGATCTTTAAAGACGGAAAATTGGTTCATTTCTTAGAGCGTCATAACATTGAAGGCGTTACCGCTGCAATGATTGCTGAAAATTTAGCAGCAGCTTACGACGAATTTTGTTAATTGAAAGACTTAAGACAGTAGACAAAAGACTTAAGACTGAAATGTCTTAGGTCTTTTCTCTTTAGTCTAAAAGCGAAGCGATCTCATGTACATCGATACTCATACCCATTTATATTCCGAGCAATTCAACGACGACAGAACGGAGATGATTCAACGTGCCATTTCTGCAGGAGTTGAGCGTATGTATTTACCCAATATTGATTTGAGTTCAATTGACGGAATGCATG